>CAZZMI010000018.1:0-30252 GCA_964655275.1 uncultured Anaerolineae bacterium
CTCCAACCCCCACAGCCACTCCAACCCCACCTTTTGCCGGTAAACTCGTTTTTCAGCTCTCCAGCGGTGGCGATATATACACCCTTGACCTGAGCACCCTAAAGCTAAGGAAAATAACCTCCGGAATGGACCCTTCCCTCTCACCTGAAGGCAAACGCCTCGCTTTCGCTCGATGGGAAGGGGATCGCAAAGGCATATGGATTCTGGACCTGGACAACCTTCAAGAATGGCCTGTCTTTATTCATCCCCAGGCCAAATCTCCAGCCTGGTCTCCGGATGGGAGCAAAATTGTCTTCACCCGCCAGCAAGGAGGGAGACCTGAGGAAACTAAATGCTTCAGGGATCGGTGCCTGACTATTCCAGCTGATCCTTTCTGGAAATTAGGGGTTGTGGAACTGGCCTCCGGCAAATTTTACGATCTTCCCTGCGATGAACACAGCTTTTCCCCTTCCTGGTCACCCGATGGTCAGTTTATAGCTTATGATGGGGATAAAGGCATCAACATAGTCTCGGTTGACGGAACCAGGCACTTTGCTCTTACCACTGACCCCGGCGACACTTATCCGGTCTGGTCTCCCGATGGTGCAAAGCTGGCTTTCATGCATCGCCAGCATGACCACTGGGAAATTTATGTAATTAATGCTGATGGGACAGGTAGAACCAGGCTAACTGCTCCCAGTCTCCTGGAAAAACCCTACAACAGCGTCGCCCCAGCCTGGTCCCCGGATGGCAGATTTATCGCTTTCCTGACTGACCGTCGTGGCCAGTGGGAAATTTACGTGATGAAAGCCGATGGCTCAGAGCCCAGGCCGCTTCTGCCGGAAATTTTAGGGCCTTTGCAATTCCGATACGATTTTGTAAGCGAACATGTCCTGGATTGGCGATGATTAAATCTTTTCCAGTTTAACTTTCACAATCCTTGGCCCTTTCATCTCCATCACTGTAAGCTTAACACCCTCGCATATAAATTCATCCCCTTCTTGCGGCACCTTCTGAAGGCATGTGAATATGAGGCCTGCCAGGGTCTCATAATCCTCACTCTCCGGGAGTTTGAGAGCCAGGGTCTCGTTCACCTCGTCCACCCTGAGGGATGCATCAAGGTAATAAACATTTTCGCCCACTTTTTCCATCAGTGGTCTTTCCAGAGCCGATTCATCGGTGACACGCCCCACTATTTCCTCTATGAGCTCTTCCAAAGTGACCAGCCCCGCGGTTCCTCCATATTCATCTATCACCACCGCCATATGGATGCGGTTTGCTCTCATCTCGCGCAAAAGCTCGTCTATGGGTTTGCTTTCGGGGACCACGTAAGCAGGCCTTGCCAGTTCGCTGACTTTCTTCTGGAAGCTTGTTGGGTCCTGGCTCAAATTAAGGAGCACGTCTTTAATAGCTATAAAGCCGATGATGTTATCTATGGAGCCTTCATAAATAGGATAGCGAGCATGGCGAGAACGCTTGAACTCCTCAAGGAAATCGGCCAGGGTCAAATTGGCTTCTATGGCTACAATTTCGGTTCGTGGTATCATAACCTCCCTGGCTGTCCTTTCCCCGAAATCAAAAACCTTTGTAATCAGCTCTTCCTCCGTTTCCTCCAGAACTCCCTCCTGGAACCCCCCTTTGATGAGGGCCTTTAGCTCTTCAACGGTATGGACAGCCCTCAATGCGGCCCCAACCTCCACACCTATAGGTCTGAGGATAAGGGCAGCAGAGCGGTCCAGGATCCAAATAAGGGGCTTGAAAAGGGTATAAAACCATTGCATAGGGATTGATGAGGCCAGGAATACTTTTTCTCCCCAGCGCAAGGTCAAACTTTTGGGAACTTGTTCTCCCAGAAGAACATGGAGGTATGTTATAATTCCGAAGGCCAGAACCGCTCCCACCGTATGAGCTACTATTTCCCCGGCCCAACCCAGGACCTGGCGAGCAAAAGGCATCAGGATGTAGGCTATCGTTTCTTCTCCAACCCATCCCAACGCAAGACTTGCTATGGTTATCCCTACCTGAGAGGCTGCTATGTAACGGTCGGGGTTCTCGTAAAAGTGCAGGGCAACGGCCGCTGAGCGGCTACCTTGTGCAGCTTTGATCTCTAAAGAGGCTTTTTTGGTAGAAACCAGGGCAAATTCAGCGGCGGAGAAAAAGGCATTGAGGGCAATCGTAAAGAAGACTATGAAGAGCCTTAAGCCCAATAAAGAACCTTCCTCCATATATTAACCTCCTGCTCGCTTTCATACGGCTGAAGGGCGGAAATCTCTGAGGTGAAGCTCTACCCCTTCCTGATCGCCCCAGCGGCTCAACTTCGGGGTGTAGACTATGTCCATAAATTCCCTTATCTCCCCAGCCCTCGGCCCCATTTTGAAACCGATAGCTACCCAGTTCTTTGAGGCCCAGGATATATTCAGGCGCAGGTGTTTGGATTCTTCCCCCACCAACCGATAATCCCGAACCCGCACCCTACGGGTCAGGAAAAGCGGCTCAGGGTTGGCATAACCGAAAGGTTCAAGCTTGGAAATGTATTGACAGAGCTCGGGGGTAATCTGGTCAAGGGAGGTTTCAGCATCAATGTTCAGGGTTGGAACAAGCTCCATCCCTTTCAAGTTTTCCCGGGCTATTTCCTCCAGACGAGCCTTAAGGGTGGGGAGGTTCCGAGTTTCCAGAGTTAAACCCGCAGCAGCAGCGTGTCCTCCATACTTGAGGAGCAGATCAGCACACTGGTCCAAGGCTGCTGTTATGTCAAACTCTGGAATGCTCCTGGCAGAGCCACGGCTCCTCTCAGGAGAAAGCTCCATGACTATGGCGGGGCGATAAAATTCTTCCACCAGCTTGCTGGCGACAAGCCCCACCACCCCCGGAGCAAAGCTCTCATCTCCTATCAATATCACCAGGTTTTTCTCCAACACCTCCAAAGCTTTAAAGCGCGCTTTCTCCAACTGTTCATTCATAAGCTTTTGCCGCTGCCTGTTCCATCGGTCCAGTTCCCTTGCAAGCTCCAGAGCTTTTACCTCTTCCTGGCTCATGAGAAGCTCAAGACTGAGCATGGCAGTGGTAAGGCGACCGGGGGCATTGAGGCGAGGGCCCAGGATGAAGCTTATGGCATAAGAGTCAATATTCCCGGGAGATACACCAGCAACTTCCATCAGGGCTCTGAGACCCGGTCTTGCGGCGGAATTCAGGCTTTGAAGACCCCGAACAGCCAGAGTCCTGTTTTCCCCTGTAAGGGGCACTACATCGGCTATTGTCCCCAGGGCTACCAGATCGTAAAATTCCGGTTCTGTTTCTGGAAGAACTGAAACGGGAACTTGCCGGTTAACCAGGAGAAGGGCCTGGGATAGCTTGAAAGCAACCCCGGCTCCGGCCAGATCTTTAAAAGGATATGGGCAATCCTCCCTTTTGGGGTTAATTACTGCCAGAGCGGGTGGGATCTCCGGCCCTATTGAGTGATGATCAGTTATGATAAGATCGAGACCAAGCTGGTGAGCATAGCGAGCTTCTTCCACTGACCGAATTCCACAATCGGCAGTTATGACAAGCCTTATCCCTTTGCGGGCAAGGGAACGAAGGGCAGGCTTATTGAGACCGTATCCTTCGTATAGCCTGTCAGGGATATATGGGATGACATTGCCACCGAGGGCTTTGATGGTTTCTAACAGGATAGCCGTGGCTGCCAATCCATCTACATCAAAGTCGCCGTAAATAGCGATAGGTTCCCGCCTCTTTATGGCTTTGCGGATACGGGTAACTGCCCTATGCATGTCCTTAAGTTTGAAGGGGTTATAAGGTTCTTCCCCTCCCTTTAAGAAAGCCTCAATCTGTGAGCAAGTCCTGGCCCCGCGGTTATATAAAATGCTAACCACAAGGGACGGGATCCCGGGAAGCGCTTTCAAAAGGGAAAGTGGTGGAGAAGGAGCTATAACCCACCTGGTAAAACTCATAGTTTCCCGATTATTTCAGCGATTCTACAACCTTGGCAAATTCTCTGAAGGGTATAGCCGTAAGGGTTTGGGTTGAAGTAACACCGAAGGAGTTAAGAATGAGGGCTGCTTTCGCTGCCGAAAGGGCATCGGGGGCTTCAATTATGTGCAGAAAATCATATGGCCCCAGAAGGGCATAACTGGCAATACGCTTAACTTCGGGGCAAGCCTTTTTAAGCTCCTTCTCAAACTCTTCATCCATTTTCCCCAGGTCTTTAATCTTTTTTATCCCTTCCTCCGAAACTTTGGACAGGATCACAAAGGTTGCCATCGTTCTCTCCCCTCAGAACTCTGTGGCAACGCCGGCAACGGGGCTCGTATATTTCCTGGGCCCCCACCAGGATTACGGGGTCATCATAGGAAGCTGGGCGCCCATTTATGAGCCGCTGGGTCCTGGTGGCCGGCGCTCCACAAACAACACATATAGCCGAAAGCTTATCCACCTGTTCCGCCTGGGCCATAAGGAGGGGGACAGGACCGAAAGGCTCCCCTCTGAAATCCATGTCAAGCCCCGCCACTATCACTCTTATGCCCCTATCGGCCAGCTCATTGCAGACTTCAGCGATCTCCCAATCAAAGAACTGGGCTTCATCAATAGCCACCACTTCCACCCCGGGCTCAAGCAGCTCCAGGATCTGGCGTGCCTCTGAGACCGGGATCGCCTCCAGATCGGCGCCACTGTGGGAGATGACCTTTTCCGGATGGTAGCGTTTATCTATGCTATGCTTGAAGACCTGAACCTTCTGCCGGGCGATGCGAGCCCTCTTAACTCGCCGGATCAACTCCTCGGTTTTGCCCGAGAACATGGGCCCGCAGATTACCTCAATCCACCCTGAAGGATAATATGGATGCATACTTTATCCTTCCTCTTTCTTTTTGGTCAACTCTTCGGTCTTCTGGGCTCTCCTCTTGAAGCGTTCAACCTGCCCACCAGTATCAACTATACGCTGCTCACCAGTAAAGAAAGGATGGCAGGCAGAACAAACGTCGGTTCTGATGATCTTTTTGGTGGCGCCAGTTATAAAGGTATTGCCGCAGGCGCATATAACCTGCGCATCGGTATAGAATTCCGGGTGTATACCTTTCTTCATCTTTTGCCCTCACCTCCTTACTAAGCTGTAACTGGCAGGACGCTAACCCAGGTTCTGCCGCCTTTCTTTTCAAATTTAACGATGCCATCCACCAGGGCATAAAGGGTGTAATCCCTTCCTACACCAACGTTGTTTCCAGGCTTTATCTTTGTACCCCTCTGGCGGACCAGGATGGTTCCTGCCCTTACCAGCTGGCCTCCGTAGCGCTTTACGCCCAGGCGCTTGGAATTGCTATCACGACCGTTCCGGCTGGAACCTCCTCCCTTTTTGTGAGCCATTTTCCTTCACCTCCTTTCTCAAGCTATTATCTCTTTTATAAGAAGGCGTGTGTAAATCTGGCGATGACCTTTCTTACGGCGGTAACGTTTCTTGGGCCTGTATTTGAAGACGATGATTTTAGGCCCCTTGAAATGCTCCTGTACCAGGGCTCTTACCCTGGCTCCCTCCACAAATGGCCTGCCGATCTTCACTTTTTCCCCATCAACTACCATAAGGACCCTATCAATTTCAACCTCTTTCCCCGGCTCCACCGGCAATTTTTCCACATCAATAACCATGCCGCTGGAAACCTGATACTGTTTACCTCCGCTTTCAATCACCGCATACATTTCTTGTCCCCCCTTCCAAAAGGCTCCAATTTACCCTTCAAATTATACACAGTGAGGCTCCATTGTCAACCTAAAGGGGCCTCAAAGAGAACTGCTCGAGCGAAGGCCTTTACGGCGCTTTTGCACTATAGCCGGGAGAACTCCCGATTCCTCCAGGGCGGAGGGGACGCCAGTTCTTCTCTTGTGCTCGCCGCAGGCATTGGGTTATAGCATGGTTCATGGAAGCCGTGGACCAATTTGTTTTTGGAAGGGTTCTGGTGTATTATTTAAGAAAAGCATGATGAGCCTAAAATTACGGCTTGAAAGGTTATCAGATAAAGCTGACCTAAGGAGGGCCTGGGGCTCTTGTTTTCCCAGGCCTTCTTTTTATGGAGGCCATTGAAATGCCAGTGGTAGAGATACCCGGGATGATTGATGCCCATGTTCACATGCGTGAACCGGGGGCCACACATAAAGAGAGCTTCCTCACAGGAACATCCGCTGCCCTCGCTGGAGGTGTGATTGCCATCCTTGATATGCCAAATAACATTCCACCCGTGACAGATCGGCAAACCCTGGAGGTGAAGAAACGCCTTGCGGCCGGAAGTGCTTTATGCGATTATGGTTTCTTCCTGGGAGCTACCGTGGAAAACTCGGCTATAGCGGCCGAACTTGCTGCGGAAACCGTTGGCCTTAAGGTATATCTGGGAGAAACCTACGGCCCGCTGCGCATCCAAAGCCTTGCGGCTCTGATGGCTCACTTCCAGAATTGGCCATCCGATAAACCTATTGCGGTCCACGTGGAGGGGTTGCTCCTGGCTTCAGTCCTGGCCCTCGCAGCCATTTACAGGCGTCGTGTGCACATTTGCCATGTAAGCCGTGCCGAAGAGATAACCCTCATTAAAATAGCTAAAGAGCGCGGGCTTCCCATTACCTGTGAGGTTACACCTCATCATCTCTTTCTTTCGGAGGAAGATGAAACACGCCTTGGGCCTTTCGGATATATGAAGCCCACCCTCGGTTCCCGGAAAGATCGCGAGGCGCTGTGGGAAAACCTCAATGTAATTGACATTATAGCCTCCGATCATGCTCCTCATACTAAAGAAGAAAAGCAAAGTTCCGAACCCCCACCAGGTGTCCCTGGCCTTGAAACGACTCTCCCTTTGCTTTTTACGGCGATGCTGGAAGGTAAAATTTCTGAAGGACGGCTGATAGAGCTTGTTTTCAAAAATCCGGCCAGCATCTTTGGGATAAAACCACCTGAAGCACTGGTGGAGATTGAGCTTGGCCCGCGCCGTATAATTTCTTCTTCCGAACTCAAAACCCGTTGCGGATGGACCCCTTTTGAGGGAATGGAGGTCCGAGCTACCGTAAGGAGAGTTTTCATCCGTGGGCAAAAAGTATATGAAGATGGCGATGTTCTTGCCAGGCCCGGGTTCGGTAAGCCCCTTTCTCAAATCATTAACTAAAGGAGGTGAGGGAAATGAGGACTGTTCCAGCTGATAAAAGGGATAATGGATTTTACGGCCAGCACATTATTTCGGTCAAGCAATTTGATCGCCCAAAGCTTGAGTTCATCTTCGGAGTAGCCAAAGAGATGCGCACCCTTGTGGAGCGATTCGGCTCGGCAGATTTACTTCAGGGCAAAGTGCTGGTCAATCTTTTCTATGAACCCAGCACCCGCACCAGTTCTTCCTTCGCTGCAGCAATGCTCAGGCTTGGGGGCAAAGTCATTTCCATCAACGAGGTCCGTTATTCCTCGGTAATCAAAGGTGAATCTCTCCCTGATACCATACGCACTCTGGAATGCTACGCCGATGTTATTGTCCTGAGACACCCGGAAGTGGGTGCTGCTGCTCTGGCTGCCAAGTATGCTTCTAAACCCATCATCAATGCCGGAGATGGCATTGGCGAGCACCCCACTCAAGCCTTGCTGGATCTTTTCACCATTGAAGAAGAGCTTGGCCAGGTAAACGGTCTCAGAGTAGCTATGGTGGGTGACCTCAAATACGGGCGCACCGTTCACTCCCTGACGCGCTTGCTCTGCCTTTACGATGTAAAGTTTGACTTTGTATCCCCCGCAGCTCTGCGAATGCCTGAGGAGATCGTTCGCGAGGTTCAGGAGCGCGGATTACCTTATCGCGAGACGGAAGACATAAACGAGGTGATATCCGAGGTTGATGTGCTGTATGTTACAAGGGTCCAGCGCGAGCGCTTTGAAGATCCCGAAGAGTATGAACGCCTTAAGGATTTTTACATCATAACCCCGCAGTTGATGCAAAAAGCCAAGGAGAAAATGATCCTGATGCATCCCTTCCCCAGGGTATATGAGATAAGCTACGAGGTTGATTCAGACCCGAGAGCTGCTTACTTCCGCCAAATACAAAATGGCCTTTACATCAGGATGGCCCTCTTGGCTGCTGTTCTGGGTAAAGCTTAATCCTTGACACTACTATTCCTTCATGGTATAAACTCCCACGAAGCTGAAAGCTGGGAGGAAACCATGTTCAGGATCCCTTTTGGCAAAGGGTTCATAGAGTTTGAACTGCCCCCAGGCTTTGATGGCTACATCATAGAATCCAAGGAAACAGAACCGGTCCCTGACCTGGAATGGGCGGTTAGAATGGCCATGGATGAACCAGAGGGTTCTCTTCCCCTCAGAGACATGGCAAGGCCTGGCGATAAAGTTTGTATAGTTTTTACCGACGCTACACGGGCAAGCCCGGATCACGTTTTGGTCCCGGCCATCCTGAAGGAGTTAAAAGGGGCGGGGGTCAGAGATGAGGATGTAACCCTCCTGTGTGGGGTTGGGATGCATCGCCCTTCTACATACGAGGAGAAGGTGGAAAAGCTCACGGCCGAAGTGGTTAAACGCTACCGGGTCCTGGACCATGAGCCTCAGAATCCTGAGATGCTTATAGATCTGGGGGAAACTGAAACAGGTATACCCCTTTCGGTAAACCGAATTGCTTGCGAGGCTGATATTCTCATTGCTACAGGAGTGGTGGAACCCCATCAATATGCCGGTTATTCCGGGGGACGCAAGACTGTAGCCATAGGGGCCGGTGGGGAGAAGACTATACAGGCCACTCATAGCCCTCGCATTCTGGAACACCCCGGGACACGGCTTGGGCGGATTGAAGGTAATCCATTTCACGAAGCCATCACCGAGGCTGCTAAAAGGGCTGGCCTCCGCTTCATCTTGAACGTAGTCAACAATGAGAAAGGTGAAGTGGTTGCAGTAAGGGCAGGGGAGCCTGAGGCCGCCTTTCAAGAGTTGGTGACAATAGCCCGAGCCATTTACGAGGTGCCGGTTCCCAAGCAATACGATGTGGTGGTAGCGGGGGTAGGATATCCCAAAGATGTAAACCTTTATCAAGCCACGAGGGCTGCCAGTTACATTTACTTTGCCCCAACTCCGGTAGTCAAACCAGGCGGCTTCATCATAGTACCTGCTCCCTGCGATGAGGGGCCAGGACAGGGAGTGGGAGAGCAAAGGTTCTTTGAGATGCTTAAGAATGCCCCTGATGTCAAATCTATCCTGGAAGAGGCCCGCGAACATGGGCTCAAACCCGGAGAGCAAAGGGCTTTCATCATGGCCAAAGTATTGGAAGGATGCCGGGTTATAATAGCCGGCGCTAAAGACCAGGAGATGGTCCGCCAGGCCAAGATGATCCCCGCTTCTGACATAGACGAGGCTTTCCGCATCGTCTCAGGTGAACTTGGAGGCAAGGGTGAGGTCCTTGTGATCCCCCATGCCCTCCTTACTTTACCAGTCGTTCAGGAGAAGGTTTCATGAACGCTAAGTCATTGCTGCCCACTGAAGAGCAATACCTCTTTTGCATAAGGTGTGGCCAGTGTGTTACTGAATGCCCCACCTTTAGAGTCACCCTGAAAGAAACCCAATCTCCACGGGCAAGGGTCATGCTGATCCGGAAATTCCTGGAAGGGGAACTCCCCCCAAGCCCGAATTTCGTTGACCAGATATATAGTTGCCTTGATTGCATGGCTTGCAATGCTATTTGCCCGGTCGGGATTAAACCAGCAGATCTGGCCCTCCAGATGAGGGCCTATTTGAACAAAACACAGCCTCAGCCCTGGATCAAGCCCCTTGTTTTCAGGGGTTATTTCACTCGCCCCTGGCTCATTGAACTATCCATGCTCCCTTTCATCCTCTACCAGCGCCTGGGACTTCAGAGACTCTTACACTCCCTGGGGATAGATCGCCTTCTTCCAGCCCAGCTTCGGGATCTGGAAAAGCTCCTGCCAAATCCTTTGCCCCTTCGCCCGCTGAGATCTTCCCTTCCGGAGAGAATTCCGGCTAAAGGGGAAAGGAAGCTCAGGGTGGGATTCTTCCTGGGATGTTTCCAGAATACCGTATTTGCCAGGGGCAGTGCCGCATCTATAAGGGTTCTTGCGGAAAATGGCTGTGAGCTCTTCATGCCTAAAGATGTCCAGTGCTGTGGGATGCCCCATCTGGGCTATGGGGAACTTGATACTTTTCTGGAGCTGGCCCGCCACAACATTGCCCTCTTTGAAGGTGAAGAGCTGGACGCCATTATTACGGATTGCGCTACGTGCGGCTCAACCCTTAAAGAATACGGGAAATACCTCAAGGATGACCCCGATTGGGGTGAACGAGCTGAGAAATTCTCCCACAAGGTCCGGGATATAAACGAGTTTCTGGTAGAGGTGGGCTTCCGGAAGCCAGCCCGGAAGTTACCCCTTAAAGTGACCTACCATGACCCGTGCCACTTGAGAAGGGGGCAAGGGGTATGGAAACAGCCAAGGCAAATTCTGGAAGCAGCAGTGGAAGAATTCGTGGAGATGGAGGGTGCTGATACCTGCTGCGGTTCAGCAGGAACCCAAATCCTGACCCATTATAAGACATCGGCTGCTATTCTGGAAGGAAAGATGGAGAAAGTAGGAGCTTCTGGGGCTGAAGTCCTGGCCACAGGTTGCCCCGGCTGTCAGCTTCAGTTGGGGCTCGGAGTAAGGAAGAAGGGCCTCAAAGTCCAGGTCCTCCACCCCGTAGAGCTCCTTGATTTAGCCTATGCTTTTGAAAACGAGCGGGAGGCAAAATGATAGAACCCAGAATCCTCCGCGAACTTAAAAGGATAGTTGGGGAAGAAAATGTGCTGACCTCTCCGGAAGACCTAATCGCCTACTCTTACGATGCTACTTTCCTGGAACACAAACCCGATGCAGTGGTCCTGCCAGGTTCTACTGAAGAGGTAAGCGAAGTAATGAAAGTAGCTTACCGCGAAGGTTTGCCAGTTATTCCCAGGGGTATGGGTTCAGGGTTAGCCGGGGGTTCAATTCCTTTCTCCGGCGGGATCGTGCTTGCCCTTACCCGCATGAACCGCATTCTGGAGATTGATGAAGAAAACATGACAGCCTGGGTTGAGGCAGGGGTTATCACCGCTGAGTTTCAGTCCGAAGTGGAAAAGAGGGGACTCTTTTACCCGCCCGACCCTTCATCCCATAAATATTCTACAATCGGTGGGAATGTGGCATGCAATGCTGGAGGGCCCCGCTGTCTCAAGTATGGTGTCACAGGCGATTATGTGCTGGGGATGAGAGTGGTCCTGGCTGATGGGCGCATTCTCAGGACCGGGGGAAAGGTCATAAAGAATGCTACCGGCTACAACCTTTCTCGCTTCTTCATAGGCACAGAGGGAACCCTCGGAGTGATAACGGAGGTCCTGCTCAAACTCATAGCCAAACCCCGATATATAGCTACTGCCTTCGCCGTCTTTCCCAAAATTGAAGATGCCGGCCGGGCTGTCCACCGCATCCTCCTTTCAGGGATAATTCCCGCTTCCATTGAACTGATGGACCAAACTACCATTGGAACTGTTGAGGAATATCTGCATCTGGGCCTCCCCACATGGGCCGAGGCTATTTTGGTTCTGGAGGCCGATGGGAATCAGGAGGAAGCGGTATTGCGGGAGATCGAAGCTATAGCCGGGATATGCCGGGAAAACGGGGCCGTGGAAGTCAAAGTGGCGAAAAGCGAAACTGAAAGGAACAACCTCTGGAAAGCTCGGCGTTCTGTTTCCCCCTCCCTGGCCCGCAGAGCCCCCAATAAACTCGGGGAAGATATAACTGTCCCTCGGAGCCAGGTCCCGGAAGCTGTAAAGAGGATACGGGAGATATCCCAGAAATTCGGCCTTCCTGTAGCTGTTTTTGGGCATGCAGGTGATGGCAACCTCCACCCAAACATTTTATTTGATAAACGCAAGCCAGAGGATATGGAAAAGGTGGAGAAGATAGCCGGTGAAATCTTCAAAATAGCCGTGGAGTTAGGGGGAGTGCTTTCGGGGGAACATGGAGTGGGGGTTTTAAAACAACCTTACCTGGAGATGGCTCTTGGGCCTGTAGCTGTGGAAGTGATGAAGGCTATAAAGAAAGCCCTGGACCCCAAGGGCATCCTTAATCCTGGCAAAGTGATACCACTTGGTGTTCCGTGGCGGGGTGAATGAAATCATGGCTCAAGTTCGCTGCCAGATAATCGCCATAGGGAACGAGTTACTTCTGGGCGATGTACAGGATACCAATACTTACTGGCTCTGCCAACAGCTTACAGGACTTGGGGGGAAAGTAATCCGGTGCTTTATAGTAGGGGATGACCCAGAGGAAATTGGGTGGGCGGTAAAGGAAGGCCTTTCCAGGGATGTCACCCTTATTATAACCACCGGCGGCCTCGGCCCAACCGCAGACGATATCACCTTACAGGCTATAGCCAGGGCACTGGAACTTCCCCTGGAAGAGAACGAGGAAGCTCTGCGGATGATTGAAAGCCGCTACCAGGCTTTATATCAGGCTGGCTACATACAGGACCCATCCATAACCCCTCCAAGGCGCAAGATGGCCCTTTTTCCAAAAGGGGGGAAACCTCTCTTTAATCCCGTAGGCACTGCTCCTGCTATGCTTCTGGAATACAAAGGAAGTTATATAGTTTCCCTCCCCGGTGTCCCTGAGGAGATGAAAGGCATATTCCAGTCATCTCTGGTTCCATTTCTTAAAGAACTTTTTGGCCAAGCTTTTTACGAAAGCATTACGGTGTCCTTAGAGTGCGGGGATGAATCCTCCATCGCCGAAGTTGTGGAGAAGGTAGCCCGCCTCCATCCTGGTGTTTATGTAAAATCAAAGGCAAGGGCTTTTGGGAAGAAGGTTCGTTTGAGGGTAACCCTGGCTGCTTCTGGGGCTGACCCCGAGGAGGTTACAAGGGCTATAGGAAAGGCCCTTTCTTATCTGGAAGAGGAGATGGCTTCAAGAGGGATAAAAGTGAGCAAAGAATTATGAAGCGTTTTCTCTGGCTTTTGCTGGTTTTAATCCCTTGCTTGCCCCTGGTAAAGGCGGGTTTTTTCCAGACCGATGATGGCATTTTCCACTTTTACCGGCTGACTTCCCTCATAAGGCATATTGAGGTTGGCCACCTTTATCCCCGCTGGTTCGCCGATTTCGCTTTCGGTTACGGTCACCCAATCCTCAATTTCTATGCCCCCCTAACTTATTACCTCGCTTTTATAGTGCACCTGGTGGTGCGCAATCCCATAATAGCTATGAAAACCATCATAGCCCTGAGTTTTGTGGCTTCAGCCTGGGGGATGTACCTTCTGGGACGAGAACTGTGGGGAGAAGAAGCAGGCTTCACAGCCTCTGTCCTTTACACGTTTTTCCCCTACCACCTTGCCGATGTTTACACCAGGGGAGCAATCCCCGAAGCACTGGCCTTTGTCTTCCCGCCGCTGATCCTCTGGAGCTGGCTGAGGGGGAATTTCCTGGCAGGTGGGATTGCCTGGGCTGGCCTTATTATCACCCATAACCTTTCGGTCCTTCTTATGATTCCGGTGCTTTTACTGTGGTTGCTATCTTTGCTCTGGGCCGGCAAACTTTCCATGAAAGGTTTCGCCAACCTTTCCCTGTCCCTGCTCCTGGGATCTGGCCTTGCCGCCTTCTACTGGCTTCCGGCCCTCGGGGAAATGAAGCACGTTTTCATCGGGGTAGCGGGGATAAGCCGGGGTTATGAAAAGCATCTGCTGGATTTTACCACTCTCCTCAGGCCTCATTTATTCTACCCCTATGCTCCCGCTGGCACGGTGGCTCTGCATCCTGTGCCCTTTGTTTTCCTTTTTTTAGCCCTGGCTGGTGCCGTGGCCCTCGTTTGGGAGAGAAAGAAGGAATTGCCTTTTATTGTAACCCTTGCATTTATCCTGGCTCTGAGCATCTTCATGCGATGGCAGGGAGCAATCCTGGTCTGGCGTGCCCTGGAAAGATGGCTTGATGCTTTGCAATACCCATGGCGGTTCATGCTTCTCACGGCTATCTCCTCTGCCCTATTGGGGGGAGGATTGGCTTTCCCTCTCTCGCGCCTCCAGAAAAATTGGGGTTTACTACCCATCCTCCTGGCCATCCCAGCAGCCATCTGGACCCTCCCACTTAAACCTATGCCCTTGACCATTTCTGACCTTAAAGCTTTTTCCATGTGGGAGACGGATTTCAACAACCGGCAGATCGGAGCAACCTGGACCGCTGAGTTTGTCCCGGTCACGGTCAGGGTTGACCGGACAGCCATCCCGCTGCCTCGCCTCCCGGGCGAGCCTGAATATGAACCTTTAGGGGTCATTCCAAGGCTTATTCCCGGCCCACAGCGCTTCCTGGATTCTCGGTGGGAGGTGGAAACAAGCAAAGATATCCGCCTTGTGTGGCACCAGTTCTATTTTCCCGGCTGGAAGGTGCTGCTGGACGGTAAGGAAATCCCTTCGGAACCTGTGGGCCCATTGGGCCTTCTATCCTGGAAAGTGCCGGAGGGGAAGCATTCTCTCAAGATTGCTTTCACTGATACACCTATACGCCGATGGGGTGTTTCGTTCAGCCTTGTCTCCTTTGCTGGCATCCTCTTCTGGATTTATCGGAAATCGCCGGGGGCTTTTAAAGGGGTTATGGCGGGGGCGGGAATTTTCCTGTTAGCTCTGGGCCTTTACCTTTACCCCATGAAACCCTCATCACCCCCTTCTCCCGCCTTTTACAACCTGGAGGGCAAAGCCGTGCTCATAGGCTATTCTGCTCCCGACTTCATTACTCCCGGCTCCCGGGTTGAAGTTACTTTATACTGGTTATGCCTTGAGGGTATGGATGAAAACTTCAAAGCTTTTGTGCACATCTTTGACCCTTCTACCGGTAAAATAATTGCTCAGCACGATGGTGATCCAGTGGGAGGATTCACCCCTACGACCCGCTGGCTCCCGGGGGAAATCATCGTTGATTCCCACCCACTTATAATACCAGTGGATGCCAGACCTGGCCGCTACGCCGTTGGGACCGGCCTCTATCGCTTCCCTGAAGTCCGAAACCTCCGGGTTATTGGAGCCAGTTTCCCGGGGGATAGGATTTTGCTCAAAGAGGTGCGGGTGGAGAAAAGGTGAGTCACAGGCGCACGTTTGCCTTTATCCTGGTTTGTTACATTGTTCTTGCTATCCTTTACTCAGCTTCAATTCCTCTCGGGGAAGCTCCTGATGAAGCTCCGCACTTTTCGGTGATGGTTTACATTGTAAGGCATTTCAACCTGCCTGTTGGTCCTGAGGAGCATGAGGGATTTCAGCCACCCCTCTATTACATCCTTGGGGCGACCTTGTCTTCCCCCTTTGACCTGAGCCGCTTCGCCATTATAGCCAATTCCGATTACGACCTGAGCGACCCCAGGGCTCCAAAGAACCTTTTGCTTCATACCTCTGATGAGTTTTTCCCCTTCGCTGACTGGGCAAAAGCATGGTGGGCTGTGCGGTTCCTTTCCATAGCCTGCGGAGCGATCACTTTATGGGCTATTTACCGTCTTGGGCTCCTTCTCTACCCTGACGATTCAGCTATCGCCCTCGGAGCTGCTGCTTTGATTGCTTTTACTCCCGGTTTCCTTTTCATGAGTGGTGTGGCTAACAACGATAACCTCGCCACAACTTTAGGGGCTGTGACCATACTGATAGTTGGGCTCGGTTTTACGCGAAAAATCAGGAGGCCGGGACTCTTCGCCTTTTACCTGGGGTTGCTCTGGGGGTTAGGAGTAATAAGCAAAGCGAGCCTTCTGATTCTGGGCTTGCCCATAAGTCTGCTTTCTTTCAAGCTTGCGCGGGGCTTGGGAAAGAGGTGGGCCAGGGAATTCGTCCTTCTTCTTTCCATTTCAATCGGGGGGATGCTCCTGGCTGCCGGCTGGTGGTTTATCCGCAACCTCATCCTCTACGGTGATCCCCTCGGTTGGGAACTTATCCTGCAAGCCAATGCCCTTCGCACTGCCCCTTTAGGCTGGAAAGATTTTATCTGGCTGTTCCGCGGGCTATATCGCTCCTGGTGGTTGGCCTGGATAGGGATAAGCTTGCCGGACTGGCTTTACTGGCTCCTGGGCCTCATTCCGGCTATGGCTATCTTTAGCTGGCTAAAATGGAGGCCTCTCGGCTCACAACCCGTTTTCTGGGTAGTAATGCTTCTTTATGCTGCAGGGGTGATCGCAGGGCTCATAAAGTGGACAGCTACCGTCCTGGGGACCGACCAGGCTCGCCTCCTTTACCCTGCGCTTCCAGCCTTTTCCATTTTCGCTGCTGCGGGACTGAGAAAGTTGGGAAAAGGCTTTCTGGCAGGAGTAATCCTTTCCCTGGCGATCATTGCTATCGCTTCCCCCTGGCTTTTCATCCGACCTGTACACATGCCCCCGCCTTATATACCCGTTAGCGAGGATCTGGTTCCCCTGGCGAATTTTGGAGAAATCATAGCCCTTCAGGATTTTGAAATAGAACCGGGTCCCTGGGTTAGTGGTCTGGCTAAGGAATTAAAGCTTACATGGAGGACTTTTGCCCCGCCGAGGGAACATTACTGGCTTTACATCAGGCTTGTGGATGAAAGTGGTCAAACGGTGTGGTTCAAGGATGGCTCCCCAACAGCTGGTCGTGATACCACCGATCGCTGGCCTGGAGGAGTTTTAATCCCCTCTACCCATCTAATTAGGCTTCCAGAAAACCTTCCTCCTGGCCAGTACAAACTTCTTATTGGTCTCCATCGCTTCGGCAAATGGGAATGGTTACCAGTTTTCAGGGGGAACAAACACGAAGGCGATCTGTTGGAACTGGTCCGTATAAACTTCCCCGAGGCAGCCCCATAGAAATTTGCCCTGGAACGCTTTTTGTGCTATAATATTTTATAGAGATGGGCGGTTAGCTCAGCTGGTTAGAGCGCAGCGTTGACATCGCTGAGGTCACTGGTTCGAGTCCAGTACCGCCCATCTTTTTATTTTAGAAGATTGGCTCAGTCCAGATGCGGTAAAGTTCGGCGAAGAAGGAAGTATTAACTTTAACGCCTTTCATTAGCTTAAAAGAACGCCACAGCCTCCAGATGAAGACATCCTCCCGGTAATATTTCCACACTTCTTCTTCTGTGATCGGGGGCCATTTCTCTTCCCTGAAAGTGGATGAAATGGCCTCGTTGCTCAGTTCAACCAGAACAGGCACCAGGTCAGGCCTGTGGCGAACTATAAAGTTTGAAACAAAGTCCAGCATTATGGTCCGAAAATTGTAATAGCGATTCAGCACCTCTTTGTGAAGGCCCAGGGCTTTTATCAATTTCTGGGCAAAGGTGGGAAGGGTTTGGAAGTATATTTCTGGATTGATTACGTCCTGCCCATTCAGACGGATCATGGGGACAGTGGTGTCAAGATAAATAAGGCTTTCTTTTCCCGTGAGGGTTTCCGGGCTGCCTCTGTATTCTTTGATCGCCCAGTTAGGGATCTGGCCGTCTAACCCTATTTGAATCCCTTCCCGGGCATGTTTTCTGTTAAAGCTGTAGACTTTGCTGTACTCTTCTAAAATCATCCCGTAAATGATGGAAGCAGAGGCAGGGGTAAGTTGCTCCAGAAATTTGCCCACACATACCCGCTCGGGATCTATCCTCCCTTGAAGCATATATACTTTTACAGACCCCGGCTCTTTGCCCAAAATCCGGACATCAAAGGGCGGCACTTCAATGCCCACCTCGTCCCGAAGAAGCCGATTGTATTCCATGTACCAGTGTGCGTGGTGCTCAGCAGCCTCACGGGTGGGGAAAGGGAGCATTTTCTTGAAGACCATCCTTATCGGTTCCCCCGTTTCGGGATCACACCATAGGGGAAGCTTGCCCCCCTCTAAATCCAGGACCCTGGTTATTTCTCCAAAGCCCAATAAATTAACCTTAAGTTGCGGCCTCATCCGCAGTTCTGTCTCCCGGATCAACTCGTTCAAAATGCGATGTGCCTGCCGCTGTGTTTCCCTGTAAAGGGTTAAATCTTGAGGAGATCCCTTTTCCAGGGCCGGCATGAGGTTCTCTAACTCGTGCCCATATTTTAAAAATTCTTCCCACAGGCTGAGAATGTATTTGGCAGCAGAAGGCGAGGTAACAGCATAAAGCCATTCGGCGAATTCACTGGGATTCAGAGCTTTAAAAAACTCAATGGCACTTCGGATCTCCGGGGCCGAGGGTCTCCCCTTTAAAGCTTTTAGACCTGCCTCTTTCAGTTTATCCCAATCCTTTTCAGAAAAGGGCATCCAACAGCCTCTTCATTGGCCCTTCAATTTTCATAATGTCAATGTTCGGAGGGATGAATTTCCTTATCTTTTCCAGGGTGCCGATAGCCCTGTCAAGCGCTTCCAGAGCCTCGGTAGCCTCTTTTTCAGTGATTATAAGCGGGGGCAAGAACTGGAGAACACGCCGGTCATTGTTGGCAAAGAGGGCTAATACACCATTTTCGTAAAGCAGCTTGGTCATCAATGGCCCACAGTTATGATCGGGAAAAACAAGCCCTATCATAAGGCCTTTCTGGCGGACTTCTATCAGGGTATTGGGATACTTGCGGTGCAAATTGTCAAGATTTCTCTCAAAAAAGGACGCCATCTTCTGGACGTGTTCCAGAAATTCAGGCCTGGAGGTTTCTTCCAGCACCTTCAGAGCCACCACGCACCCTAATTCAGCTCCGCCGAAAGTGGAAATGTGAATAAAGGGGTTTTTGTCCAGGAAAGCGTTGAGCTCTTCGCGGTAAGAAGTGGAGGCTATAGGATAAATGCCACCGCTAAGGCCCTTGCCTGCTACCAGTATATCAGGTTCAACTCCCCAGTGTTCTATAGCCCAGAATTTACCCGTACGCCCAAGCCCGCTCTGGACTTCATCCAAGATCAAGAGAGCTCCATGCTGATCGCACAATTCCCTCACCTCTCCAAAATAATCTTGTGAGGCTATAGGCATCCCCAAGGTAGCGGGTATTGTTTCCAAGAGCACTGCAGCTGTTTCGCTGTCCATCTCGCGGGCTAAAGCGTTGATGTCCCCAAAGGGAACTTGAACGAAACCGGGAGCAAGGGGGCCAAATGGTTCACGATACTCTGGGTCACCAGCAGCTAAAGCTAAACCCGTGTGGCCATGGTATCCACCTCTGGCTGAGATTATTTTAGGGCGCCGGGTGTGGGCGCGAGCAAGTTTGATGGCGAAATCTATAGCTTCTCCACCTCCCACGGCGAAAGTGGTATAAGGAAGGTCTCCAGGGGCAAGCTCCGCAAGGCGCCTGGCAAGCCTTGCACGATGTTCGGATATAAGGTGGTGGTTGCCTATATCCAGCTCCTCCAGTGCTTCTTTTAAAGTTTGCATTATTATAGGATTGCGGTGGCCTAAGTTGAAAACACCACCATTACAGTGGCAATCAAGCAACTTCTTATGGCCATCCACATCCCACAGGTAAACTCCTTCCCTTTTCCCGGCCACAAAAGCCATGCCGAAGCCAGTCCATGTGCGGGCCTTCCCAGAAGAAACATGGGAGGAAAAGGCTTCAATGATCTCCTCTTTGGACCACTGGGCTACAAATGGCATTGTTTACCTCCAGAGCAAGCGTGATGTAAAACCAAATGGGTAAAGCTCCTTAAGGGTGAAGGCTTTCCAGACCCCTTCAGCGTTGACCAAAATTACCTGGAAGGAGGAAAAATCTTCCACGAATTCAGCCATGACCTGGAGGCACGCTCCGCAAGGGGGAGCTCCGTTAGAAGTAGCCACGGCTATGGCGAGGAAATCTCTCTCCCCTTCTGAGACGGCTTTGAAAAAAGCCACCCTTTCAGCGCAGACGGTAAGGCCATAGGAAGCGTTTTCCACATTACATCCTGTATAGATAGTGCCAGAGGAAGACAATAGCGCAGCTCCTACTTTGTAACGCGAATAGGGGGCGTGAGCCCTTTCCCTTGCCTCCAGTGCCAGCCGGACAAGCTGTTCAATTGTTCCCTTTTCCACCTCAGCTTACCTCAATTATCGCTGGGGAAACTGAAATCTTTCCCCACAATCACCCTTATGTCTATGCCTTCAAGGTTAGCAGGACTATGGCGTATCTCTTCAGGCCGGACGTTGAATAGAAGGGCCAACTGCTCCAAGGTGTAGGTTTTGTAAGTGTAGTTTACGATCACCGTATGCTGATAATCGGTTCGGTCTGCGGGGCCATAAGCTACAACCTGAAAGCCTTTGTCCAGGAGAAACCTGGCCACTTTCTCGGCAATCCCTTCCCCTGTGCCATCCTGGACCACTATCCTGGCTCCCTCTACAGCCAATCTCTGCCTCTCAAGTGTTTCCCGGGTAATGAGCTGACTCGCTACCGGTGTTGGGGTGGCGAATAGTTCTTCTATCAACGGACGTATTTTTTCCCTTATGGGGATAAGGACATCGGCACCGCCCGGTGTCACTGTATTTATGCACATGGAGCTATCAATGATGGCCCGCTTTATATTCTGAGGTTCTATTTCCCGAGCTATAGGGGCAAGTTCCAGAATTACATCCATAGGGATATCGGTCTGAACTGAATCGGAGAAATTCTGGACAAGTTCGGGAAGCTTGGGCAGAAGTTTGGGGATAAGGTCCAGACTCATCACCCTTTCCCGGACTGCCATTATTATCTGCTGCTGACGGCGGAGGCGGTCAAAATCGGAACTTCCATGCCGGGTTCGGGCGTATTTTAAGGCCAGGTCTCCATTCATATGATGCCAACCCGCCGGGATGTAAAGAGGTTCATAACCGTAGCCATCGTAGGCAGGATAAGTGGGGTCGTTTATCTCCTTTTCCACGTAGATGTCAATCCCGCCAATGAGGTCAATCATCCTCCTGAATCCGTCAAAATTTATCTTCACGTAATAATGAACCGGAACTCCAAAATTGTACTGGACAGTTCTCTTGGCCAGAGCCGGGCCACCCCCAGGGTAGTTGTTCTTCTCCCCGATGTAATGGGCGGTGTTTATCCGGCCTTCACCATAGCCGGGGATTGGCACCCAGAGATCTCTGGGGATGGAAAGCATGGAAACTGCTTTGGAATTGGGGTCCACACTTAAGAGGATTATAGTATCGGTTCGGCTTGGGCCTTTCTCACTTGGGCGTCTATCTTCTCCCAGCAGGAGTATGTTCACTCTTTCGCCCCGCTTTATATCGGGAAGGCTGAGGGCCTCACGCATTTCCTGATTCTGAACGGGGGGGATGGAAATTCCCGGCACGTTCCTGATAAAGGCGGAAAAGAAGGGGCTTGAGAGAAGGTAGGAGGAAGCCCAGGCTTTTGCCGTAAGGTAAATCATGAAAGCGGTATATAAGGTAGCCACGAGGAAGAAAATTAAGAGGAGCAAACACATCCCTTCAATCCAGGGCTCAACTTTAAATTGTTTTGAGCCTTCCATTTCCTCTTAACTCCTTCCTCCTGCAGACCCCCTGCCTTTATATCCGGTTAGTGTTTTCCATGCAACTTTCGCCGTCCTGGGCAAGTCAAGCCATGTGCGCTTGCGGGTTAAAGCTTTCAGGATTCGGCGGGGGCGGAGGTAAAAGCGCCGGTAGGCTTCCCTCCATTTCCTTTCTACCAGCTCAGCAGGCATCCCAGGCATCTCAAAGTGGGCTTTGCCTTCAAAAAAGGCAAAATCATCCCAATCCTTAGTCAGAAGCTTCCCTTCCCTCTTCACCACCTCATACATCTCAGTTCCCGGGAAAGGAGTGGCTATGGAAAAATTAGCCACCAGGGGGTCAAGCTCAATGGCAAAACGTATGGTTTTCTCCATAGTCTCTTCGTTTTCGCCGGGAAGCCCTATGATGAAAAAGCCAATGGTTTCCATCCCTACCTCTTTAGCCCATTTGAAGGCATTCCTTATCTGCTCCAGGGTAAGCTGTTTGTGGATAACTTCATCAAGGATGCGCTGGTCCCCGCTTTCCACTCCAAAAGCAACCCGGATGCACCCGGCTTCCCGCATTTTCCGGAGCAGCTCTTTATCCACCAGGTTTGCCCTTATCCCGTTAATCATTATCCAGGGCACATGGTTCAGTTTCTCTTTAATTAAGAGGTCGCAAATCCGGATTACCCTCTCCCTATCCACGTTGAAGGTATCATCCAGCACTCCTATTTCCAGTGCCCCCATATCCCTGATGAGCCAGCGCCATTCGGCCAGGACATTTTCAGGGGAGCGCATCCTCCAGCGGCGTGGGCTTATCTGGCTGCAATAGGAGCAGCGATACGGGCATCCTCTGGAAGTCATTATGGGAAAACTCCTGCCCCTTGGGAGATGGTCTATCGTGGGCTGAAGGTTGGTATAGAGGTGCAATTTGAATGGGCGATATGAGGGGAAAGGGAGAGAATCCAGGTCCATAATTACAGGCCTATCAGGGGTAGAAATGATCTCCCCTGACGGGGTGCGAAAAGTCAACCCCAGGATTTCTTTTAAGGCACTGGGGTTAAGGCCGTTTTCCAGGGAAGAGGTAAGCTCTTCCCAGGTCAGCTCCCCTTCCCCCCTCACCACTATATCTACGGCCGGGTGGGAGATGGACTCCTCGGGCATAATGGTGGGGTGCACTCCTCCCAGCACAACCGGGACGTTGAGAACTTTTTTGACCCTTTCAGCGGTTTTCCAGGCCATCTTGATCTGGACAGTGGTGGCAGTTATTCCCACCACCTCAGGCCTGAATTCCCCCAGGATTTTTTCCAGGGGCTCCGGGTCCACCTCACCATCCCAAACTTTTACTTCATCTCCCCGGCGTTCAGAGATAGCAGCGAGGTAAGCAAGCCCAAGGGGAGGAGAAGCCCTTGTTTCAATGGGTATATTGTACGGTGGATTTATAAGGAGGACTCGCATTTCCCTCTAATCAGAAGACTTTATACGAAGACCTTCCCTCAAGCTCTTCCAGACCCAGGAGGAGCTCCTGGTGGCCGCTTTTAGCCGCCAGATCCTTCATGATGCGATAGTAGAGCATAGCAAACTCATCTTCAAGGCTTTCAAACCTGAAGAATTCCTGGCCTCTCTTTTCAATATACATCCCCCCGAAAGCGCAGATCACATCTGGAAGTAGCTCTTTCTGGAATTTAGGGGAGGGCAAGCTAAGTTTCTTGCGGAGGGTGGATTCCCTGACACTGGGCCTGAAGGCAATCAAATAGGTGCTTATATTTGGAGCCTGGCTCTTGATCGTAGCCAGAGCTTTCAGGGAATTCTCCATAATCCTTGGGGCGAGGACGGGGATTATCTCTCCAACTGCCACCACACTTTCCATTGGGATAACCCAGTTATCATCAGCTTTATAGATGGGTGCATAAAGGAGGGCATCGTACAGGATAATATCCAGGTGGGGGAAAGACTTTAGAGCTTCCAGGGGCGCTTTAATAGGTAGCACGAATCCCGAAGCCACGCCCCAGCGGGCAGGGAGGTAAGAAGCTAAAAGATCCCGGAAAGCCTTGGGGCTCCTGGCAGCCTGAAGCTGAGTCAACTGGATGTAGACCAGAGCTTCTATACGGGAGAAGAAGACAGAAGGCTCTATACCAAGCTGTTCTTTTACAGTTAACATCCCAAACCTCCTTTACCCCGAGTTTTTTCTCATTATACGGTTTTCCGGCGGAAAATGCAAATAAAATTCGCTGTGTGGTGAAGCGCTGGCCGGAAAGTATAACATTTTGGCCTTTACTCGGCAGGTGATATAATTTTCACAAAAACAGGGGAAATAGCCATGGCTATAGCTCTGGTTACCACGGGTGGCACAATTGCTATGAAGGAACAAAGCAAAGGCAAAGGAGCTATCCCCACCCTTACCCCTGAGGATTTTTTGACCCAGCTTCCTGAAGGTCTTCCCCCGCTAATCATTGAGGAACACTGCAACCTTCCAAGCTCCCACTTTACCCTCCAGACCCTTACAAGCCTGCGGGAACGGATCCAGAACCTTGCCCTGCGAAACGATATAGATGGTATCGTTATAACTCACGGGACTGACACCATGGAAGAAACCGCATACTTTCTGGATATCACTATCCCCACTGAAAAGCCTATAGTCCTTACAGGAGCTATGAAAACAGCAGGGGAAGCCGGTTACGAAGGCATGGCTAACCTTATAGCGGCCTTAAAGACAGCTTCCTCCCCACAGGCCAGGGGCCGCGGCGCAATGGTGGTTATGAACGATGAAATCCATGCTGCCCGCTATGTAACCAAAAGCCATACCCTAAGCACTGCCACGTTTGTCTCCCCGGGTTGGGGCCCTATGGGCAGGATCGATGGAGAAAGGATAACCTTTGCCTGGAACATTACCCGTAAAATAGTTCCATTCCGCAGGCTTGAGGAAAAGGTTTACCTTATAAAGCTGGGAGTGGGCATGACGGATGAATTCCTGCGCTTCGCCCTCCAGGAAGGAGCCAGGGGAATCGTTATTGAAGGCATGGGAGCGGGCAGGGTTCCTCCCTGGTGGATGCCCTCTATAAAGGAAGCAATTGGGAAAGGGATTGCAGTGGTCATTGCTTCCAGATGCCAGGCAGGAGGTATTTATGACCCATATGGTTACCCTGGTGCTTACAGGGATTTATCTTCAGCTGGAGTGCTTTTTGCTCATCACTTAAATGGACAAAAAGCGCGTATTCGCCTCATGGTGCTTCTGGGCTCCGGGGCACAGGGCAAGGAGCTGGAGGAGCTATGGTATGAATAAGAAAACGGTGGTAATTCTGGATTACGGCTCCCAATACGCCATGCTCATAGCTCGCAGGGTGCGGGAGTGCCGGGTCTACAGTGAGCTTGTCCCCTGGGATGCCCCCGAGGAAGAAATTTCCAGGCTCTCCCCTGCCGCCTTCATTCTCTCAGGGGGACCGGCCAGCGTCTATGAAGAAGGAGCCCCCTCACTACCACCATACCTTTTGAAATTTGAAGTTCCGATCCTGGGGATTTGCTACGGGATGCAGCTTTTGGCCCACGCTTTCGGTGGTAAGGTCGCTCCTGCCCCCAGAAGGGAATTTGGCCCTGCAACTCTGGAAGTATTAAACCCGGCCCACCTGTTCTCAGGAATGCCCAGCTCGTTCCAGGTCTGGATGAGCCACGGGGACAGGGTTGAAGAACTGCCTCCCGATTTCCTGGTTCTGGCCAGGACCGATAACTCCCCTTTCGCCGCCATCGCTCACAGAGAACGCCCAATCTTCGGCCTTCAGTTCCACCCCGAGGTAGTTCATACTCCCCTGGGAAAAGAAATTATTGCCAATTTCCTCTTCAAAGTCTGCAAACTGACTCCCTCGTGGACCCCCAGCTCTTTCATTGAGGAGAGTGTGAAGCGCATTCGTGAACAAATCGGGGAAGAAGAAGCTGTAGCGGCTATCTCGGGAGGGGTAGATTCCACCGTAGCTGCAACCCTTGTAGCGAAGGCTATAGGCAAAAGGCTCCATTGCATATTTGTGGACCATGGCCTCCTTAGAGAGGGCGAAAGGGACAGGGTGCTATCCGCCTTGAAAGGGACGATAGAGGCGGACATAAGAGTGGTGGATGCAGGGGAAAGGTTCTTACATAAGCTCCGGGGAGTTACGGATCCCGAGGAAAAGAGGCGTATTGTGGGAGAAGAATTCATCAGAGTTTTCAACGAAGAAGCCCGGAAGCTCGGCCCTATCCGCTTCCTTGTCCAGGGCACCATCTATCCCGATGTTATAGAATCACGGGCTTCCCCCACCGGCAAGGCAGCCGCCCGGATCAAAACCCACCACAATGTCGGAGGACTCCCGGAAGACATGCCCTTTGAACTGGTGGAACCATTGCGCTTCCTCTTCAAGGATGAAGTTCGGGAAGTGGGGCTTGCCCTTGGTTTGCCCGGGGAAATCGTTCACCGCCAGCCTTTCCCCGGACCTGGGTTAGCCGTGCGGATCCTGGGAGAAGTAACTCCGGAACGCCTCAAAATCCTCAGAGCTGCTGATTCCATCCTGTGCGAAGAGGTGGAAAAAGCAGGCCTGGCTGGAGAACTCTGGCAATATTTTGCCGTGCTTACTCCACTGCGTTCCGTAGGGGTAAGGGGTGATGCCCGCGCCTACGATTACGTGATAGCTATAAGAGCTGTTGTCTCCACCGATGGTATGACAGCCGATTGGGCTCGCCTGCCCCATGAACTTTTAGCGCGCATTTCAAGCCGCATCGTTAACGAAGTGCCTGGTGTAGGCCGAGTCGTTTACGATATAACCTCAAAGCCTCCGGCCACTATAGAATGGGAGTAATTTGCTCCCGCTTTGTGGTATAATGAAAGTAAACCGCAGAGGAGGAAAACCATGAGAATTGTTGTCCTTGGTGGGTGTGGCGACATGGGAAGCCACGTCGTTCAGGATCTCCTCCAGACTTCTGATGCCGAAGTGGTCATTGCCGATTACCGGGTAAAAGTAGCCGAAGAGATGGCTTCCAGGTTTGGGGAAAGGGCGAGAGCCGCCTTTGTTGATGCCAATGACCCCGCCTCGCTCCGCAAGGTCCTGGAAGGGGCCGATGCCGCTGTGGGGTGCATTGGCCCTTTCTATAAGTTTGCTTTGCCTATGGCCAGGGCTGCTCTGGAGGCAAAAGTTAATTATGTGGACATATGCGATGATTACGGGCCTGTAGAGGAAATCCTGGCGATGGACGAGGATGCCCGCCGGGCAGGGATAACCATAATCACAGGCCTCGGCTGGACCCCAGGCATCACTAATGTTTTGGCCCGTTATGCATCCCAGCAGCTTGATGAAGTGGATGAAATAAACATGGCCTGGACTGGCAGTGCCTCCGATTCAAAGGGTTTGGCGGTAATAATGCACGTTTTCTACGCCTCTACAGGTGAAGTTCCAACGTGGTTTGACGGCCGCCTTATCCGGGTTAAAGCGGCCACAGGGCGGGAAACGGTGGAATTTCCGCCTCCGCTGGGGAAAGTCAGGGTCTTCCATTGCGGCCACCCAGAGCCGATAACTATCCCCCGTTACATAAGGGCCAAAACTGTCTCCCTTAAAGGCGCTCTTGTCCCTGATTGGAACAATAAAATTCTGGAGGTATTTTCAGCCCTTGGTTTGATAAACACCCCGACCAGGATGGAAAGGATGGCCAGGCTTATCCACTCCATTGAAGGCATATTTCGGGTGGGAGGGGTTGCTTGCTCCGGAGCCAGGGTTACCGTTAAAGGCCGCAAAGATGGTCAACCCAAAACCATAAGCTATGCCGTGGCTGACCGGATGGGACGCCTGACAGGCATACCGGCTTCAATAGGTGCCCAGTGGTTGGCCCGAGGCCTGATCCCCCACAAGGGTGCTTTTGCCCCCGAAGGCTGTATAGAACCGGAACCTTTCCTGGAGGAGTTGGCTAAGAGGGGCATAAAAGTGATTGAAATGTAGAGGCAAATGCTGGAGAAAGTCCGCCTTTTTGCCATAAGGCACTGTCTGTTCTCCTCAGGTGAGAAGGTAATCGTGGGGGTATCGGGGGGACCTGATTCCCTCTGTCTGTTGCATGTTCTGGATCGCCTCAAAGGTGAGTGGGACCTCAAGCTTCATGTAGCCCACCTCAACCACAAGATAAGGGGAATTGAAGCCGATGAAGATGCTGCCTTCGTGGAGAAAGTAGCCAGGGAGTGGGGCATACCATTCACAATTGAGGCCAGGGATGTCCCGGCTTTGGCGCGGGAGAAAGGCATGAGCCTGGAAGAGGCCGCCCGCTACGCGCGCTACAAATTCCTGGCCGAAGTAGCATTGAAGGAAGGAGCTAAAACCATAGCCGTGGGCCACAACGCCGATGACCAGGTAGAAACGGTGGTAATGCACTGGGTGCGGGGGTCGGGATTGGCCGGCCTTAGAGGTATGCTTCCCCGCTCCCGCCTTGTGGTAGGAGGGGAAGAATACGACCTCTGGTTAGTCCGCCCCCTTCTGGATGTCACCAGGGCGGAAATTGAAGCCTATTGTTGCGAACATGGGCTTACTCCCCGTTTTGACCTTTCCAACCTTGATACTACTTATTTCCGCAACCGCCTTCGCCACGAGCTCATTCCTTACCTTGAGACCTTTAACCCCCGTTTCCGGGAATTGGTCAGGCGCTCCGCTCAACTGTTCGCCGATGACTACGATTTCCTTCACCAACAGGTTGAAGCTTCGTGGAAGGAGGTGGTGGAACGGGAGGAAGAAAGAGGCATAATCTTTTCCTTTCCCTTATGGAAAAGCCTCCACCCGGCAATGCAAAGGGGGACTTTGAGGGAAGCGGTAAGGCGAATGCGGCGTGGGCTGAGGGACATAGGGTGGGTGCACATAGAAGAAGCTCGCAAAGCCCTCATGGAAGGCAGAGCCGGAATCAAAATCACCTTACCCCAGGGTTTGGTCCTTGTAACAGGTTACAGGACTTTCTTTATCGGGGAAGAGGGCTTTGTCCCCAGCGAAGACCTGCCTCTCCTTCCTTCTACGGAAGGGCTTGAGGAAATCGCCCTGAAAGTTCCGGGAGAAACACTCATACCCCAGACCGGCTGGAAGGTAAAGGTATCCCTTTCCCCTTTATCGCAACTCCCCCCCGATTGGGAAAGAAATCCTGACCCGTGGCGGGCTTTCCTGGATTGGGGTAAGGTTTCGGGCCCCATCAGGCTGAGACCCCGCCGCCCGGGGGATCGCTTCCGGCCCATAGGCCTTAAAGGTGGAAGCAAAAGCTTACATGAATTCATGATTGACGAAAAGATCCCTCAATACCTGCGGGATAGGTGGCCTCTCCTTGTGGACAGCGAAAAAATCCTCTGGGTAGTGGGCTACCACATCTCTGAAGAAGCAGCCATAACTCCGGAAACCGCGGAAGCCCTCATAGTAAGGTTTGAAAAAGAATGAACAAAATCACCGTCTATAACCGTACAAAGGGGATAAAGTTGGCCGGGAGGGTAAAGCTTTGCCGCACCTTTTGGGAAAAAGGGCTTGGCTTTATGTTCCGCCGCTCCATCCACCCTGAAGAAGCCCTCCTTTTCGTAAACGGGAGAGAAAGCCGGCTTAGTTCTGGAATCCACATGCTTTTCGTGTTTACTCCGCTGGCGGTAATATGGCTTGATCGGGATAAGAAGGTGGTGGATAAGGTTATGGCTCGCCCTTTTCGCCCCTGGTATTTCCCAGCCCGGCCTGCCAGATATTACCTGGAAGGGCCTGTCAAGCTGTTGGGAGAGGTGGAAATAGGGGATGAGCTGGAGTTTGAAGGCCTTTAGCCTCCTGGTTGCGGCGGCTGCAATGCTCGCTTCAGGTCCCGCATTTTCAGTTGAAGTCACCCCGCTCCCCCTTGTGCCCGGGGAAACGGCTCTGATCTCTGTGGGGGTTTATTCCCCCAGCCCACCTGAAGGGGAATTTGCCGGCCAGAAGCTTAAATTCGTGCGCGATGGGGAGAGGTGGGTAGCCTTCGTGGGAGTGCACGCCATGACCGAAGCCGGTAACTACCCTTTAAAGGTGTGCATACTTTCGGGCTCATGCTATACCACCAAACTACCGGTGACCAGGAAGGTTTATCCTGTGGAAAGGATACGCCTGCCGGCAGAAAAATTGGCCATTATCAGTCCGGAAGTTGTTAAAGAGGAAAGGGAACTGGTTGTTAAAGCCTATTCCAGTTTTTCCAGGAGGCCTTTATGGTTTCTCCCTTTCTCACCCCCTCTCAAAGGCGAAATGCAGGTAACTTCACCCTTTGGGCTCAGGAGAGCTTTCGGTTCTGCTCCCCCTTCAGGCTTTCACGATGGGGTTGATTTCAAAGCTGAGGAGGGGATGCCTGTTTACGCCCCGGCTCCAGGAAGGGTAATCTTGGCCAAGGAGCTTACTCTGAGAGGCAAGATGGTAATCCTGGACCACGGGGCCGGGGTGATGAGTGGATTCCTGCACCTTTCGGAGATAACAGTGGTGGAGGGTCAGGAAGTAAGGAGGGGGGAGATTGTCGGGAAAGTGGGCAACACAGGCCTTTCCACTGGCCCTCATTTGCACTGGGAAATGCGCATAAACGGGGTGGCGGTAAATCCCCTTACATGGCTTGAGAATAATTTCAGGCCTTTAAAGGCCTTGCCTTTCCTCAAAAAACACCGTGCGTGGTCTATGGTTCAATAGGATAAAGGTTCCACCTCCAGTCGCGAACAAACCCCGGAGAACCTTCAAAACGGATTACAAACGGGAGGAACAACAACGCTGAGGCCCGGAACTCGTAAGCACCGATGTCCGGCCGGGCATCGCGGGGGCGGTTCTCCAGGTCCACCGTCGGCGCACCGTCCGCCGTGCCCGCGTCTACGGCCGGGCTCCCGGCCTGCAGGTGATAGTCCCCCGGCTCGCCCCACGCCGGGCGGATAAAGCGCGGGTCGCCGCAGAGGTTCCCCGTGCCC
>CAZZMI010000019.1:0-29202 GCA_964655275.1 uncultured Anaerolineae bacterium
GGGCAGGATTATTACATAAAGCGCAAGAAGTGCCCCCTCCACATAATGATTTACAAATCTCGTCGGCGCAGCTACCGCGAACTTCCCCTCCGCTGGGCCGAGCTCGGCACTGTCTACCGCTACGAACGCTCGGGGGTCCTCCATGGCCTCCTCAGGGTCCGTGGTTTCACGCAGGACGATGCTCATATATTCTGCACTCCTGAGCAGATAGATAGCGAAATTGAAGGGTGCCTTGATTTGACCATGCGTCTTCTGGGGGCTTTCGGCTTCCGTGAATACGACATCGCCCTTTCAGTTCGGGATCCTCAGCATCCTGAAAAATACATTGGAAGCGATGAAATGTGGGAAATGGCCGAAGGTGCCCTTATTAAAGCTCTGGAGAAAAAAGGCCTTTCTTACCGGCGTGAGGAAGGGGAAGCCGTATTTTACGGCCCCAAGATTGACATCAAGATAAAGGATGCCCTTGGTCGGGCCTGGCAGTGCACCACTATTCAGTTTGACTTTAACATCCCGGAGCGCTTTGATTTGATTTACATCGGCCCCGATGGCAAAGAACATCGCCCATATATGGTTCATCGGGCTTTGCTGGGCTCCATGGAGCGCTTCCTTGGGGTCCTTATTGAGCATTACGCTGGAGCTTTTCCGGTGTGGCTTTCTCCCGTCCAGGTGCGCATAATTCCTATAACGGAACGACACAACGAATATGCCTACAAAGTAGCAGCTCGCCTCCGGGAGGAAGGGCTAAGGGTTGAGGTGGACGATGGCCCCGAAAGGATGCAGGCCAAGATCCGTCAGGCCCAGCTGGAAAAAATCCCCTATATGCTTATAGTGGGTGACCGTGAAGCCAGGGAAGAAAAAGTAGCTGTCAGGCTTCGCTCAGGAGAAGATCTGGGGCCAAAAGCAATAGATGAATTTATCGCCATGGCTAAAGAGGCTATAGCTCAGAAGCGGTAGCCTCTTCCAGCTTGCGAGCCTGTTCCTCAGCGGCCAGGGCTTCTATGAATTCGTCAAGCTCTCCATCCAGAACTTCTTCAAGCCTGTAAGAGGTAAGACCGATGCGGTGGTCGGTAACCCGGTTCTGGGGGAAATTGTAGGTGCGGATCTTCTCGCTGCGTTCGCCTGTTCCTACCTGCTTGCGGCGTTCCTGGTCAATCTGTTCTCTGGCTTTGCGCCTCTCCATCTCATAGAGCTTGGCCCTGAGGATAGCCAGAGCGCGCTCCTTGTTCTGATATTGGGAACGTTCGCTTTCGCAGGTAACGGTTATACCGGTGGGGATGTGAGTAATGCGGACGGCTGTTGCGTTCTTCTGCATATGTTGCCCACCAGGGCCGGATGACCTGTATACGTCTATTTCCAGGTCATCAGGGTTTATGTGAACTTCTACCTCATCCACCTGCGGTAGAACAGCTACAGTGGCAGTGGAAGTGTGGATGCGGCCACTGGCCTCAGTTATGGGAACCCTCTGAACTCTGTGGACCCCACTTTCATATTTCAGGCGGGAGTAGGCACCTCGCCCTTTCACCTGGAATATTATCTCCTTGAAACCACCAAGGCCGGTTTCGTGGGAGCTAAGTATTTCTACATCCCAGCCCTGTTTTTCAGCATATCTGCTATACATCCTGAAGAGGTCAGCAGCGAAGAGGGCGGCTTCTTCCCCACCTGCGCCGGCCCTTATTTCCATAATTACATCTTTCTCGTCCCTCGGGTCTCTGGGTACAAGGAGAGATTTCAGGCGCTTTTCCATAACCTCAATTTTCCCTTCCAGCTCCTTAAGCTCAGCCTTGGCCAGTTCTACCAGCTCATCATCTTCGCTGCTTTCCAGAATAATTTTCGCTTCTTCGTATTGCTTTGCGAGCTTTTTGTACTCCCTGTAAGCTTGGACAAGCTCTTCCAGTTCGGCCTGTTCCTGGGCATATTCAGCCATCTTTTCAGGGTTAGCCAGGGTTTCAGGCGAACCCATGAGTTCATTCAGTTCTTCGTATCGCTTCTCAACTTTCTCCAGTTTCTCCAGCAATTTTCCCAGCATTCCGTTACTCCCTTCCGCAAGTGTTCACAAGATATTTTATCATGCGAGGTGTTAATTATCAAAACAGGGGGGCGAGCAGCCAGCATCAGCCACTCGCCCCTCCTCTTAGTTGACCCAGGATAGGGCTTCTTTATTCCGGGACTATGTGAGTACCCGTTTCACCTCTGAGGGCTCTGGTTATGTTCTCCGGGCTGGTGATGATTGCCCTCTTCCCGCCCTGCTCCAAGTAATTTATTATAGCCTGAATTTTGGGTCCCATGCTTCCCGGTGGGAAGTGGCCTTCGGCGTAATACCGCTTCGCCTCTTCCAGAGTCATCTTGTCAAGCCATACCTGATTGGGCTTCTTGTAATTCAAAGCCACTTTCTCCACCGCCGTGCTTATGAGGAAAAGGTCAGCTTTTATACCAACGGCCAGGAGGCTTGAAGCCAGGTCCTTATCAATTACGGCTTCAACCCCTTTCAAAGTGCCATCATCCAGCCTTACGACTGGTATTCCCCCTCCTCCCACTGCTATGACTACAAAGCCCTGGTCCACAAGGGATTTTATGGCATTAAGCTCAACTATCTCCAGGGGATAAGGGGAGGGGACAACCCGCCTCCAGCCCCGGCCAGCGTCTTCCATTACATCCCAGCCTTCTTCTTCCTTGCGTTTAAGGGCTTCCTCTTTGCTCATAAAAGGCCCTATGGGCTTGGTAGGATTCTGGAAGGCAGGATCGTTCCGGTCCACCACTACCTGGGTAACTACCGTTACGGCTTGCTTCTTCATCCCCTTTTTAAGGAAAGCATTGTATAGGCATTGCTGGAGCATGTAGCCTATGGCCCCCTGGGTATCAGCTCCGCAAGAGTCCAGAGGAACCGGATGAAGGACGTGGCGGGCGAGCTCAGAACGCAGGAGTATGAAGCCAACCTGGGGACCATTGCCGTGGGTTATGACCACATCCCAACCTTCTTCAATCATCCCGGCTATGTGCCAGGCCGTCTCACAGGCAGTAGCAAACTGATCGGGAACTGTTTGATGCTGTGGATCCTTTATCAGTGAGTTTCCTCCAATAGCCACAACCGCCAGACCCTTTCTACCCATGGTTTTACCTCCTGAGGTTGGATTTTACCAGTTAGCCATGGTAAGCACCATGATGGCCTTCTGGACATGAAGGCGGTTTTCAGCCACATCATATATGCAGGAGCGGGGGCCGCTGGCTACCGCATCAGTAACCTCATGCCCACGATCCACCGGCATGGGATGGGTGAAGATGGCATTGGCGGTACGCTTCATCTTCTCTTCATCGCAGATCCATTCAGGGTAGCGCAGAGCTTTTTCTATCTCCTCTTGCTTGTGGAATACCCCATCCCTGTAAGCCTGAGGGCTCATCCAGTGGCGGGAATAAACCACGTGGGCCCCTTCATAACCTGATACAGGGTCATGGACGATTTCAAAGGTGGTGCCGTTGGCCCTGCAGTTAGCCTTTACTTGTTCAATCACTTCGGGGTCAAGATCGTAACCTTCGGGGTAAGCGAGGGTGACATGCATCCCGAAGCGGGAGCCTATGAGCAGAGCTTCCTGGACTGAACACCAGGAACGGGCCAGGGCTCCATGGCCCCATACAACCAAAAGCTTCTTTCCCCGGATGGATTCGGGATCAAGGGGTTTGCCCACGCCATTACCCCACCATTCCATCCATCCCATTATGTCAGCCAGGCCCTGGCAGGGGTGGAATTTGTCATCGGCCATGTTGATTACAGGGATATCGGCGTAGCGGGCGTATTCCCTTATGAGCTCATCGCCTGCGCCATAATAGGGTATTTTGTCTTCCAGGATTCGGATGCCAAGGCCTACGCCGTAACGGCTCATAACTTTGGCTGCATCCTCAATCGTTTCGCCGGCCGTTTTTTCGGTCTTGAGGCGCATGGTTTCAGGCACAAGGTACTGGGCATGGCCTCCAAGCTCCGTTATGGCGGCTTCAAAGGAAATGCGAGTGCGGACCGATGGATTGTAGAAGAGCATAAAGAAGGTTTTGCCTTTGAGAGCCTCACTCCAGCGAGGGGAAAAGCGATCCCTTTTCATCTTGGCTGCCAGGTCCAGGACAGCCCACAGTTCTTCCAGGCTCCACTCCTGGGTGCATATCAGGTCTTTCCCATAGAGATCCATAGCCCACCTCCTAATTCAGGGTTTTCGTTTAACCAGTACAGTCCATTGACCTTTCTGAACCACTTCGCCTTTCTGGTTCACAAGGGCCACATCAAAGACCACAATTCCTCCAAGGTCGGGCATTGCCCTTTTTTTAGCAACAGAGGCTTCAATATGGACGGTATCCCCTATCTTTATGGGGGCTTTGAATTTCCATTCAAGGCTGAGGAAGGCCTCAACAGTTCCCTCGAGAAAACCAAGGCGGGACGCCAGGCCCGAAGCGATGGCGAGGCCCAGGAGGCCATGGGCTATCCTTTCGCCAAAGGGTGTGGACTTAGCATATTCGGCATCGGTGTGGAGCTGGTTCCAATCCCCCGAAAGGGCCGAGAACATAACTATATCGGCTTCGGTCACAGTTCGCCCCGGGGAGCGCACAGCCATCCCTTCGGTTATGTCTTCAAAATACAGGCCCCGGTTCATTTTAACCTCCCATGAAAATCAGGGGTAAGGCCAAAAGGAGCAAGAAGCTCCACCCAGCGTAAACTGGCATTGCTTGAGCAAAGGTTTTGTGGGCTGCGTCGGTCCACATTTCTCTTGCTTTGATTTCCCGCACAAGGAGAAATAGCAGCAGAACGGTATTTATGAGATTCCACCCAATCACCGTAAGCCGGTTAGGGGTCAGGCCATCCCACCAGGTCCGGTAAATTATTGCCGAGAAAGCATACACGCTTACGATTAAAGCCAGTAAAGTCAGGCCTATGTGCCCGTACCTTAACCAGCGACTCAATTTTTCAGAAAGCTCCCCTTTTTCCACAGGGGTGGTCCAGAGGAGAAGTGCTACAACAGCGAAAAGCATAGCGTTATAAGCTATGAGGACATCGCGGTTGAAGAAGGGCTTCATGAAGTTGAAAGGTATAAGGACTATGTAAACAAAAAGGATCAGGATAGATGGCAGGAGAAAGAAGCGGAGAAGGAGAGTGGTAAACCGGAAAATAGCAGCAAAGCTCTGTTCCCGCAAGCGACGCAGTGGATCGTAAACTGAAGCAACGGCAAGGACCGGGATGCAACCTGCCCCACCCGTGTAGAAAATTCGGCTGACCGGGTCAGATAAATAGAGGTTGAGGGTAGAAAAGAGGAGCATGGATATACTTGTGAAAATTCCAAGCACTATGCCCATCAAACCACCCATAACCAGTACTTCAAGGGATTTGGCCAGGAAAGCGAAGCGGCTTTCTACATCATATTGCCCTTTCAAAACATAAAGGCCTATGGCTGCCCACGAGAGGAAGACAAGGTGAATTGCTCCCAAGGTCAGGTACTGTTTCCAGAAGATTTCCCGTTTGATGAGAAAATCAGCGAAATAGACCCAGAAGCCCACCAAAGCGAGGGCTATCAAAGCCAGAACGAAGTATTCTAAGAATTGCCTGCGGTTAAAGAAAATGAAGGCGAGGATTAAAGCAGCGGCGATCGGGGCCCAGTAGAGAAGGAAAAGGGGGATATGATTACGGGCCATTAGCCGGAAATCCGATAACCACCAGAAGATAAAGCCATTAACTATGGCAAAGAGCACAGCAAGGAGCCAGTGAAGGGGCAACCGGCCGGGCGCTGCTCTTGCAATGGCTTCTTCCCTCAGCCGGTAATACCAGGCAGCCAGGAGGAGGTTTTGAGGATTTGCAGAGTAAAGTTTTTCTATCGCTTCGGCAAAATTCCGGGCTTCTCCTTTCCTCAGGGCCTGGCGGTAAAGCATTTCCAGGCTTTCGGGCTTCTCCAGATGGCTGAAGATTTCTTCTTCATAATTCATCTCATTCCTCCGGTAAAAAATAAAGCGAGCTTCCGTTGCTCGCCTTTATCCCTCCTCAGTTCCCTCAAGGCCTCCAGAATCGGGGGCAAATCCCAAAGCCATTCAATCCTGAGCCAGAAACCTTCAATGGCTTTGCTCTGGTATACCCCTTCGCTCCCTTCCATCATGAGCTGAAACTTACCCGATGGGGAAAGTTCCCAGAACTTTTCCCCCCTGTCCCTCCTCTCACTTTCAGGCGACACTATTTCCACCACCAGGTTCGCAGGCCCTTCAAGGTAAGGGCTTCTGAGCCCCTCCAGATTTTCCTTCGCCACGAACAAAAGGTCGGGTTCTCTTCCCGACCTCGCCAGTTTCATTTGAAAGGGTGAGCCCAGGACGGTGCCGAGGCCCTTGGTCTCCACAAAAACGCGCATCAGAGCCAGGAGGAAATCTCTCAGCTTTTGGTGGGAAGCAGGGGCGGGACCATAATGGAACACCAGAAGCTCAAGGATTTCTCGTTTGAGTTCGTCAGTAAGCACTTCACCACGCTTGTCCATTTCCCCCCGGCTCATAATTATACATTAACTGCAATCTGGGGCAAGGGCTCAGCGCTTGCTTTTTACCTTGGCACAAGGTTACCATGGGAATCCACGATAAGTTTAGTCCCCGGAGGGTAAGTTTTACCTTTAAGGGTGATTTCTCCATTTACCACTTCAATGGCGAGCCCTGGCGAAAATGTCAACCATTCTTCAAAGACCCCCACAGAAGACCCGGGCAGCAAAGTAGCTCCTGTTGCTAATTCGTAGTTCCCCGAGACAACCTCCAACCATAAAGGCTTTCCGAATTTGCCTGGGCTTAGCCGGATTAGCACCAAAGGCTTTTTTGCCTCAGGAACCGGAGTTGCAGTAGGGGTGGGTGAAGGCAAGAGCCGGACGGGTGTTGGGGTATGAGTTAATGTTACAGATGGCTCGCGAACTTCAAAATTGTCAAATTCAAAGGCCGCTTCATCTCCTGATTTGAAAATGCCCATCACGAGGCCAACCTTGCCTTTAGCCAGGCTGGATTCCGACACGCTCGCTACACGGTAACCATTTATCCACATCGTAAAAACTGAGCCAATTCCTTTGACTTCAATCCGGTTCCATCCGTTCGAATTTATCACTGATGAAGACGTCCAGTCCAAGAGCGTTTTCCATTCTTCACCGCGCGAGAGCCACAGGCCATATTTCTGCAATTTGGGGACAATGCTGAACAGATAAAAGTCATCATCGCTGAGCCTGAATATCAGGCCTGCTTCGGCGTCGCTTGGGCCACTAATTTGTCTGATTTCCACTGAGAGGTGAAAATCGGTCAGATTTTTAATATCAGGCCATACCCAGCTAATAACATCTCTTTTCGCTTTTCCCTCCCAGCGGTATGTACCCTCAACAAGTTGCCTGGTCAACGAAAACCAGTATTCGTCCTCTTCATTCAGGGAAGTTGGCCAATCGTTTCGGTTGTTATCAAAGGAGTCGCTTAAAATGGTAGTCCATTCTATGGAAATGTTCAATTCATCCAATCGCCAAAACCTCACGGTTCCATCATACGAGCCAGAAGCCAGGAGGGTTCCATCAGGGGAAAAATCCACTTTATTTACAAGGCCTTTATGTCCCCTCAGTACACGCAACAGTTTACCATCGGAAACGCTCCAGAGCATTACATCTCCAAGAGATGTCCCTGCCGCCAGGAGGGCTCCATCAGGTGAAAAGGCAACGCTCTCCATGCTCTCCGAAGAGTAGGTTACCAATTTGTGCAGAAGGGTGCCATCGGAGACACGCCAGATTCGTATGGAACCATCCTCAGAGGCCGAAGCAAGCAGTGCTCCGTCCGGTGAGAAAGCTAAAGCATTTATTTCGTCTATATGCCCCGTCAGAGTGCGCAAAAGTGTTCCATCAGAAACATTCCAGAGCCGTATATCATCTGAGCCAGAAGCCAGTATGGTCCCATCCGGGGAAAAGGCTACGCTGTTTACTCTATCTCTATGCCCTTTAAGGGTGTGCAGGAGAGAGCCGTTGGAAACCTGCCAGAGGTATACGGTGTTATTATCATAACCTGCAGCTAAGAGAGCCCCATCCGGGGAGAAAGCGATGCTTCCCGGAAACGGCCCGGCGAGGTCGCTCATTTCCCCCATCGGGATATCCAGAGAGCGCAAAAATTGTCCGTTGGATACGCGGTGTAATGAGATGGAGGGGAAAAATTCGCTAAAGGCAACAATGGTCAGGTTCGGAGAGAAGGCCGCATTCTCTATGAGGCCTACTAAGATTTCCCAAGAACGTGAAAGGGTGCAGTCATCTACCTGCCAGAACTGCAATTTGCCTTCTTTGGAAAGCGATACCAGAGTCTTACTATCCGGGGAAAATACCATGCTAATGTAACCAGGCACAATGACCACATCCTGCCATATGTGAAATGATGCTAACCATTCCATAAAATAAATCGTAGGAGGAGCGCCGTATACCGCTTCCGGTGGTTTGCCGACATAAACCTCCACACTTGGAGGTTTATCGCCATAGAGGGTTCTTTTGGCGAGGACTTCGCCATCGGGCCAGTTAACGAGGCGTACATGCCAGATAAGCCTGTAGCCTGGTATATCTCCCGGGGTGTAATTTGCTACGTGTTCTCGGTCCTCTTTTATACAGGCTATAGTTCTAACTTCATGCGCGGCTTCGGGGCCGTGGGGCAAATCCTCAATCTTCCAGGTTTTTTCCTCAAATTTGTAAACAAGAGCAAGGACACCAGGCCCAGGTGAACCTCCTCTGACTGGCGACTGAAAAGCCGTCTCGCAAAGCTTTATTGCCTGGTGGAACAGAGCTTGTGGAGGTATAGGCGTTGGGGTAGACGTCGGGGTGGGAGTCGGTGTAAGCGTTGGAGTAGGAGTAGCTGTGGGAACTGGTGTAAAAGTTGGCGTATAAGTCGGGGTTGGTGTAAAGGTAGGAGTTGAGGTGGGAAGGCGGGCTTGCATCAAACCGCATCCTCCGAGGGGCAGAACGAGCAGGGCCACTGCAAGGAAGAATAAAAGCTTTTCCATCTTCATTGTTTCTACCTCCGGAAAAATTTCAATAGGCCTGATTTTGTCCGCAATTGGGGCAAAATCAGGCATCAATCACGGGATTTTTAGGTTCTACAAAAATCATAGCAAATTTTTCAGGCTGTTGCAAAATTCAGAGGCTAAGGCCAGAGGGAAAAGGGACAGCTCGCCTAATCTTTGCAATTAACCCGAGCAAACCATGAACCTTTGGCCTTAATATGATGCAAATACCTCGCAGTTTCGTTTGAACTGAGGGCACCGCCCTTATAATTTGTGGCGTTTTCAAAAACAAATGGCTTTTTCTTTACATAAGATGACGCCATCACCCTATCGGAAAAACATAGAGGACGGGGATGGTAGCTCCCCGTCCCCTTTCCGAGTGCGAGCGGAATAATTTTAAAGGGCTTGTTTAACACCTATGGTGACTTTCTCTTTGCGGCCTTTGTCAACCTCCAGTTCAAAGGTTGAGGTATATGCTCCTTCCTCCGGCTCTCCTTCTATAAGCTCCAGGGAAAGGGTCTCCCTTTTGATGTAATCGGCAAAATGGACAAAGACTTCTCGGAGCTCGGGCTCCGCTTTATAGAAGGTGTAGATGCGGTCTTCAATGCGGAAGTCGGCTTCTTTGCGCATGTTCTGGATGCGCCTTACCAGTTCTCTGGCCAGACCCTCGCGCCTGAGTTCGGGGGTTATAGTGGTGGTGATAGCTACAAGGTAGCCGGCTTCAGAGGCTGAAGCATACCCCTCTTTATCCACCAGTTCCACCGTAACTTCTTCGGGAGAAAGGGTAACAGTTCCTTCAGGCAATTCAATTCCTACAGAGAGGCCGGAAAGAAGCCTACGAGCAATCCCAGGATCTTTTAAGGTTTGGAGATGTTCGCGCACTTTGGGGTAAAGGCTGCCAAGCTTTTTGCCCAAAAGTTCGGGAACTGTATCCAGACGGTAGGAAACGACGACGCTTTCATCATCAATAAGTACGACTTCCTTTACATTGAGTTCGTCCTGAAGCTGATCTGCTACTCGCAAGACCCTGGCTTTTTCGTCCTCCGAGCGCACTTTGATTAAGACTTTTTCCAGAGGTTGGCGCACCTTTATGCGGGCTTTATTGCGAGCAGCCAAGCCAAAGCTTGCCAACCGCATTGCCAAACGGGTATCAGCCATGAGGTCATAATCTATGAGGCTTTCATCAGCTACTGGATAATCACAGAGGTGAACGCTTTCGGGGGCTGATGGATCAACGCTCAGGACCAGGTTGCGGTAGATTTCATCGGCGATGAAGGGGGTAAAGGGGGCCAGGAGTTTGGCCAGGGTTATGAGGGTTTCGTAAAGGGTGTGATAGGCCGAAAGCTTGTCCTGATCGGCTTCGCTCTTCCAGAAACGGCGGCGGCTCCGTCGGATATACCAGTTAGAGAGGTTGTCCACGAACTCCTCTATCGGCCTGGCAGCACCCGTCACATCATAGCGGTCAAGGGCTTCAGTTGTGTTCTTCACAAGAAGGTTAAGCTCGGAAAGGATCCAGCGGTCTAATGGTGCCCTTTCGGCAGGAGGTATGAAGCTATCTTTGGGATTGAAGCCGTCTATATTGGCGTAGGTCACAAAGAAAGTATAGGAGTTCCACAGGGTAAGCAAGAATTTGTTTACGACTTCGCTCACCAGAGACTGGGAGAACCGGCGTTCCTGGCCCGGGGGAGCAGCGGTGAATAAATACCAGCGAACCGCATCAGCCCCATGCTGGTTTATGACCGACCAGGGGTCAACCACGTTACCTCTGGATTTGGACATCTTCTCACCTTTTTCGTCCAGTATGAGGCCAAGGCATATCACGTTCTTGTAACAGATGTTTTCAAAGAGCATGGTAGAGATGGCGTGGAGGCTGTAAAACCATCCCCTGGTTTGGTCCACTGCCTCGCATATGTAATCGGCTGGAAATTGGTCCTCAAAGGTTTCCTGGTTTTCAAAGGGGTAATGCCACTGGGCCACAGGCATAGCCCCTGAATCAAACCAGCAGTCAATGACTTCGGGGACGCGACGCTTTATACCCCCGCAATTTTCACAGTTGAAAACTACCTGGTCCACATAAGGCCTGTGAGGATCCCAGGGATCGGGCCAGGAGTAACCCGATCTTTCTACCCTTTCCCTCAGCTCTTTGTAACTTCCGATGAAAGTTATGTCCTGGCAATTTTCACAGATCCAGATGGGCAATGGGGTTCCCCAGTAGCGGTTTCGGCTCAAAGCCCAGTCAATGTTGTTCTCAAGCCAGTTGCCAAACCGGCCATCCCTTATGTGTTCCGGTACCCAGTTTATTTTCTTGTTTAGGGAGACCATGAGATCACGGTAACGAGTGGTCTGGATGAACCAGGTAGGGTGGGCATAGTAAAGCAATGGTGTTCCGCACCGCCAGCAGAAGGGGTAAGTGTGGGTGTAGATTTCTTTGCGGTAAAGGAGCCCTCTTTCTTCCAGGTCCTTTATGATAAGGGGGTCAGCCTCTTTAACGAAAAGCCCTTTCCATGGGGTAACAGCTTCCACCATCCGGCCGTCAAGGTCTACGGTCTTAATAACGGGCAAGTTATATTTCAGGCCTACTTCCAGGTCCTCAGCGCCAAAGGCGGGGGCGATGTGGACTATGCCTGTCCCTTCCTCGGTATTGACAAAATCTGCCAGGATGATGTAATGGGCATCTTTATCCAGAGGAAGGAATGAATAGAGCGGGAGGTAGCGCTTGCCAGCCAGTTCCTGAGCCTGGAAAGCACCAGCAATATGGTAATCTCCCCGGATTACCTTTTCAAGGAGAGGTTTTGCCAGGATGTAGCGTTCGGTCCTGTTGTCCCGGGTCTGTTCCACCATCACGTATTCAACTTCGGGGTGGATGGCCAGAGCGGCATTGCCCGGAAGGGTCCAGGGAGTTGTGGTCCAGGCCAGGAAGTAAGTGTCAGGTTCGTCCCTGGAGGGGAAAAGCACGTAGATGGAAGGGTCTTCCACTTCCTTGTAGCCCAGAGCGACTTCGTGGTCGGAGAGGGGTGTTCCGCAGCGAGGGCAATAAGGCACGGATTTATAACCCCTGTAAATAAGGCCTTTATCCCAGAGCTGCTTCAAAATCCACCAGACCGATTCAATATATTCATTGCTAAGGGTTATGTAGGCATTTTTCATATCAATCCAGAACCCGATGCGGTCGGTGAGCTCTTCCCATTCTTTAACGTAGCGGAAAACGCTTTCCTTGCACAGGCGGTTAAATTCGGCGATGCCGAACTTTTCAATCTGGCTTTTGGAAGTAAAGCCAAGCTCTTTTTCAATCTCCAGTTCCACCGGTAGGCCATGGGTGTCCCATCCGCCTTTCCTCAGGCAATAGTAGCCTTTCATAGTTTTGTAGCGGGGGAAAAGGTCTTTGAACACCCTGGCCAGGACGTGGTGGATGCCCGGGAGGCCATTGGCTGTAGGAGGGCCTTCATAGAACACGTAACGGGGGGCGTTCTTGCGCCACTCAAGGCTTTTTTCAAAAATCCTGTGTTCCTTCCAGAAGCGCAGCACCTCTTCTTCCATCTGGGGGAAATTGACTTTGGGAGAAACCTCTTTGAAAACCATGCTCACCTCCTTAAATCAATGTCCTAATGCCTTTTTAACCTCTTCTCGTGGAACTTTGACAAGCCTCCAGGCTTTGAATTGCCCGAGGAGGCTGCGGATTCTATCCCTCAACTCTCTAAGGTTTGGCTCGCGTGTTTTCCATACTCCCAGGATCTGATTTATGACCAAGGCGCTGTCACCCCGAATTTCCACAGTGAAGTCTCCGGAGGTTTTGTCTGCTTTCTCTATGATGCTTATAAGTTCGGTTAAGGCTGAAGCGAGGGTATTGTATTCCGCCTCGTTGGAGGTCATCTCTCCGAAGCTGAGGCGATATATTCGCTTTTGCCCCGTTTTGGTTATTATTGCGTAGCTTCCGTATCCGGGGCCCGGATTCCCCTCGCTTCCTCCGTCAAAGATTATGGTATAATGGGCTTGCCCTTCCCAGTCGGGTTCAATTTTGAAAGCCAAGGCTTCCCCCCTTTAAACGAAAAGCTCCCGTCTTAAGGGACGGGAGCTTTTCACTCCCGCGGTACCACCCTTGTTGGCTAAGGATAGCCCGCTCCTGAGGGGTACTTTCATACCCCCGCCGCTTATAACGGGCGGCGAAACCGGCCAGGTCTACTGACCAGGGTTACCCCCGGCTTTCGGCTGGCAGCTCCGGAGGGATTTTCGGCAGGCTTCCCGCACCCGGCTCTCACCTTCCCCAGGCTCTCTGAGCGGTACTTCCCGCCTACTCGTCTCCATCATCGCTTTTTAAGTAATTATAGCACAAAGTTGTAAAAAAGCAAGCTTCAGGACAAAGCTACCGATGAACTGGCATTGACTGAAACACCTTTTGAAAAAAAGCCGAATAGGAAGCTTGGGGGCTACAATAAAATTGCTCTGGCAAACAGCTCAGCAAAATCTGGCACCGCTGCCAGTTCTATATATTCAACGCATTTGGCTAATTTCTCAGCTTCCGCCCTCATCTCGGTGGAAATGAGCATCGCCCGTGCCCCAGCTCCTGCAGCGTTTCCTATCTGGCGAAAGCGTTCAGGAGGTATCCTGGGAAGCATCCCTATTTCCATTGCGCTCTCCGCTCTCAGGTATGTCCCGAAAGCTCCAGCTAATACCACCTCTTGAAGATCTTCCGGGGAAATTTTCATTTCCCGCAGCAGAACTTCAATGCCTGTCCGAATAGCACCCTTTGCCAGCTGAATTTCCCTTACATCCTTTTGAGTGAAAATTATGAAGGGTTGTTCTGTTATCACAAACGCGGGTTGATCATTTATGGTGCGTATCCGGGGATGAGAGCCCATTCGCCCGTTGGCCTCAATTATCCTGGCTTTTCGGAGCTGCGCTACGAGGTCCAGTGCTCCGGAGCCACACAACCCCAAAGGCGGAGAGCCACCCACCGTTTGAAACCGTAATTCATTGTCTTCTAAGATCACGCTTTCAATAGCTCCAGGGGAAGCTCGCATTCCGCAGGTGATGTGGGCCCCTTCAAAGGCAGGGCCAGAGGCACAGGAGAGACTTATGAGTCTTCCTTTATAAGCCAGGCATATCTCGGTATTAGTGCCTATATCCAGAAGCAGAGCTGGCCCTTCTATTTCGCCGAAGCCGGCCGCCAGCAAGGCGCTTACGTGGTCGCTTCCAACAAAGCCGGCGATAAGGGGAGGGAAATAAACTACGGCCCCCGGAGCCAGCTTGAGCCCCAGTTCTCGGGCTTTTACCTCCAGAGGGCCCTGAACAGCCGGAATGTAGGGGGCATATCCAAGCTGTTGCACTGGCAAGCTCAGAAACAGGTGATGCATTGCTGTGTTTCCCACTATTACTGCTTCAACCACCTGCGAGGGATCAGCGCCTATTTCAGCGCACATTTCTGCAACAGTCTTGTCAAGGGTCTCTACTATAACCCTCTGTAATTCGGCAGCCCCACCTGGTTTCTGAAGGGCCCAGGTTATCCGGGAGATCACGTCCTCACCATAAGAAATTTGGGGGTTTACAAACCCTCGCATGGCTAAAGTTTGGCCGCTTTCAAGGTTAAGCAGATAAACCGCTACTTTGGTGGTTCCCAGGTCCACGGCTAATCCCAGGGGGGAAGATTCCAAAGGGAGAAAAGCAATGGCTTCACTTTTACGGATCACCGCTTTTCCCTGCCAATTCTCAGCCCGAAGCCTGACCGGAAGTTCCCGGAGGAGATGAAAATCCAGAGAAGCTATTACTCCGTAAGAATCTCTGAGGGCCTGAACGACCCTTTCGGCATCGGAGCGCAGATCTTTAAGGGATGGTGGTGTCAGGTGGAGAGGATAAGTTGATATAGCTGGTGCTGGAGCAATACGCCCTTCTCCTTCAAGCTGAAGACGCTGGATGGTTGATAAGGATTCTGGAGGAACATAAACGCGGGAACCGGAAAGGGGTCTGGCCTGACAGGCCAACCGGTATTTTTGAGAGATTTGCTTCGGGGAAAGAAGCTGAAGCTCAAGGGAAGTTGGAGGCGAAAGTTCACCTTCGGCAATTCTGATGATGCAACGGCCACATTTTCCTTTACCACCGCATGGAGCTAACAAAGCAAGCCCCAGGTTGCGGGCAGCTTCCAGTAATGTAACCCCTTCGGGAAACTCTCCACTGCGCCCGAAAGGTTCAAATTTAATCCTTATGCTCAAATTCTCCTCCGGCAGCGGAGATAATCTAAAAGCATCTCCAGAGCGGCTTCCGTGGAAAGCCTTTTGTTCTGAATCCGATGGCTTTCCCACTTGAATTGCCGGCATTCTTCATGGTCTGTAGCTGACAACGCCACGTATACAAGCCCTACTGGCTTGGTAGGAGTCCCTCCTCCTGGCCCTGCTATCCCGGTTATCCCTATGCCGATATCAGCCTTTAGAAGTTCTCGCACTCCCCGGGCCATCTGAAGGGCTGTTTCTTCGCTTACAGCCCCTTTGGTTTTGATGGTTTCCTCGCTTACCCCAAGCAAAGAGGTCTTCACCTGGTTAGAATAGGCCACAACCCCGCCAATGAAATAGCTGGAACTCCCTGGTATATTGGTCAAGCGATGGGCCAGGAGCCCCCCAGTGCAGGATTCGGCTACTGCTAGAGTTAAGCCGAGCTCCTTCAAGAGCTCACCCACTTCTCTTTCCAGCATTTTCCTCCTCCTTGAAATGCTTTATAAAAGTATAGCATAATTTTTGCCGCAGAATGCACTTTGAAGAAGGTAAAGGGGCAGCTTCTCAGCGGACCCTATTAAACTGGGGTTTAAGCTCGGAACCCTGGCAAACTTAAACCGAATAAAGAAGGTCAAGGTAGCGTTTAAGGAGTTCCTTTACCATCCCCCGGAAAGGCAAGGAGGCAGCCATACCATATACTGGAGCTATGCGTCCCTTCTCCGATGGCGCGGCCTTAACTTCCTCAACGGCTTCTTTCAAATCTTCAATGAACCGTTCCGCTACGCCGGGGAGGGTATGGCGGAGGGTAACAGCTATATGCACAGCGGGAGGATTCTGGAGCCCGTTAAGGCTCCAGCCTTTCTCCGCCATTTTCTCCATGACCCGGTAAATGTCAAACTCATCGGAAGTGAAGGCTATTATCCACAAGGGATCGCCCAGAATTTTAAGCCCAGGGATAGATTCAATGCCTGTCCTGATCTTATTAGCTGTTTCCAGGATACGGCTTGCGGCCTCCATATAGCCCCTTTCCCCCATTTTGAGCATAACTGCCCAGCAAATGGCTATCAGTGCCCCAGGCCGGCTCCCGGCTATAGAAGGTGAAGCATATAAACCACCTGGCCAATCAGAGGCTACGAAATATTGATAGCGCCGCAATTCCGGATTCCGATACAGCACTACTGAAGTGCCTTTGGCGGCATAGCCATATTTATGGGTATCGGCAGATATGGAAGTAACCCCGGGAAGGCGAAAGTCAAAGGGCGTTACTTTATAGCCCAGCTTTTCAGCCCAGGGGAGGATAAACCCTCCAAGGCAGGCATCCGTGTGGAAACCTATATTGCGCTCCAGTGCAAGGCGAGACAACTCCGGTATTGGGTCTATTACTCCGTGGGGGTAAGAAGGGGCAGAACCTACCATTACTACGGTATTTCGGGTTATAGCCCTCCGGGCGGCTTCAACATCAGCCTTAAAGTCTTTATCTACAGGGATGCGCACGATTTTGTAGCCAAAGTAATGGGCTGCCTTCTCAAAAGCGGGGTGAGCTGTCTCAGGCAGGATCATCTCCGGCCTGGTTATTCCTTTTTTGTCCCGTGCCCAATCCCGGTAAGCCTTCATGGCCATTAAAATGCTTTCAGTCCCACCAGAGGTTACTGTGCCACAAATGTGGGCAGAAGGGTCCAACCTTTCGGCTTCTTCTGCTCCCAGCATTTTGGCCGTCATAGCCACAATTTCTGCTTCATATTTTATTGTGCTGGGCCAAAGATCAGCATGAAGGGGATTGCTCTGGGAGTTAAGGTGGTAAACCCGGCTTATAAAGTCTATATGCTCTTCGGCACCATGGTATACAGCTCCAGAGGCGTAGCCTTCCTTCCAGCGCCATTCTTCGCGGGCATTTAATTTTTCCATAATGCTGAAGATTTCCTCTGGGCTTAACCCTTCGGAAGGCAGGCGGCTAAAAACCGGGACATCTTTATACGGTTTCAAGGAGTCTTCAAGGCCTGCTAAAAGGCGTTCGTATTCCTTTTCCACCTTTTTCCTGAAGGCTGGAGTTCGCTCTATGAAGTTTTCCATTAATCGGGCCAAGCCCCTGGGAAGCAATCCAATAAATCTCAAAGGTTTCATATCTTCCCTCCTTCACAGTTTATTAAGGCGGTGGTAAAGGGGACGATTCCGGCGGTATAGTTCCATGAAGGCCTCAAAAAGCTCAGTATAAAGCCGCTGGTTTTTCGGATCAGGCCTGAAATCTTTGACAATGGCCACATCTCTGGTGCAGCTTGCCAGATCAGATAGACCCAGGGAAAGGCTTGCTAAAATTCCAAGCCCCCTTAGCCCCGCTGCAGCAGGATCCTTCACCTGGCGAATAGTTCTTCCCAGGACATCGGAGAAAATCTGACACCATATATCCGACGAAGCCCCTCCTCCTATAATGTTTATCTTCTCCAGTTTTCTTCCAACAAAGCTTTCTATACAAGGGAGCAACCACCGCAGATTTAGAGCTACCCCTTCCATAACAGCCCTTACCATCTCAGCGCGAGTGGTTTTAAGGGAGAGGTTGAAAAAACATCCCCGGAGGTAGGGATCTTCCACTGGAGTGCGTTCTCCATAGAGCCATGGGGCAAAGATTACTCCCCCGCTCCCCGGAGGTGCTGAACTTGCCAGTTCATCAAGCTCTTTATAAGAAGAGGCGAACAGGAGGTTAAGCAAGAATGTAAGGCAAGAGCCGGCGTTTTCCTGCTCATTGGCCACGAAATACCTCCCGGGCAGGGCTGAAGGGAGAGAACCAATGCTGTGGATCAGATCCGTTTTCTTGAAGGGGACGTGGCAGGAAATCCAGGAGGAAGTCCCAACGTAAATGTGGGGTTCGTAATCTCGTAAAGCTCCCGACCCCAGGACAGCAGCGTGGTAATCAGGGGTAGAAATAACCACCGGTATACCTGGTGAAAGTCCAAGTTCTTCTGCTGGGCCGGGAAGGAGAGGTCCAAGGATATGAGTAGTGGGGTAAAGGTCCGGAAGTTTCTCCTCCTCAATACCTGCAAGGCGCAATAATTGTCGGTCGTATCGGACATTTTGAATATTGCGGTTATCGGTCAACCAGTGGAGGGCTATAGTGGCATAATCAGAGGCAAATTTTCCGGTCAATTTAAGGTTAAAGTAATCTTTAAGCTCCAGGAACTTATATGCGGCTCTGTAAACTTCTGGGCGTTCATACTTCAGGAAAAGGATATGGGCTATAGGGTCTTTCCCGGCATGGGTTGGAATACCACCGGTCAGCCTCACCCAGGTGAAAATTTTATCAATTCCATACCCCTGGAAGTTAATGAAGCCGCGGGTTATTTCTTTAACATAAGGAGCTCCTCTGGTATCCATCCACATTATAGTATTTCCGATGGGTTTCCCTTCCTTGTCCACCGGCACGGTGGTTGACCATGGGGCAGTTATAGCTAAAGCAGCGATGCGTTCTGGAGGGATGGGGAATTCTTCTCGCAGGCGGTGTATAGTGGTTTTGATCACGTTCCAGCATTCTTCAGGGTTCTGTTCAGCGCCGCCCTTAGGCAGGAGAAGCAGTGGGGCTGACCTTTCACTTTTAACCCAGGCTAAAACCTCGCCATAAGGGGAAACAAAGCCGGCCTTGCATGAAGTGGTCCCGCTATCAATGGTGAGTATTACACTCATTTTAACCTCCTGGCCCCTTTGCCAGAATGCAATTCATGCTTATTATACTCCACTCCAGGCCAGCAGGAAAACTTTCACCGGAAATGATTTGACTTAAAGAACCGCTTATGGTATAGTAAGCCCAAAATAGCAAGGAGGTGAGGGCCTTAAGTGAAACCGCAATACCGTGTAAACCGTGAAATACAGGCCCCCAGGGTAAGGGTCATAGGCGAGGATGGCCGACAGATCGGTATAATGTCTTTACAAGAAGCTTTAAAGTTAGCTTACGAGAAAGACCTGGATTTAGTGGAGGTTGCGCCTGATAGTGACCCTCCCGTCTGCAAACTGATGGATTATGAAAAGTTTATTTACGAAAAAATCCGGCGCGAGAGGGAAAGTCGTAAGGCTCGCAAGGGAGGGGAGGTAAAAGAGATTCGCCTGAGACCAAGCATATCTGAACATGACCTATCTTACCGCTTGCAAGATATAAGGGATTTCCTTCAGGAAGGCAATAAAGTAAAATTGAGGGTAGTGTTTAAGGGCAGGGAAATAGACCACCCGGAAATGGCCCTTAAATTGCTGGAAAAGATTATGGCCGGGCTATCGGATATAGCCCGGATAGATCAGAAACCTCAGTCCGATGGAAGAAGCCTGGTGATGATTTTAGCATCAAAGTGAGGAGGTGGGAAAGTGCCGAAACTTAAGACGCACAAAGCAACAGCAAAACGTTTTAAAGTTACTGGTAAAGGTAAAATTATGAGGACAAAGCAGGGCAAAAGCCACCTGCGCCGTAAGAAATCGGCCAGGGCTAAGGCTTTATACGATGAAATGCTGGAAGTTACCTGCAGGGGTGATAAAAAGAGAATCCGCCGCCTTGCACCATACCTTGGTTAAGGAGGTTTTAAGGTGAGAGTAAAGGGAGGAGTAGTAACCAGAAGGCGTCACAAAAGGGTGCTTAAGCTTACAAAGGGGCAGTTTGGAGCAAGACATGCTCTCTTTAAGCGGGCCCACGAGGCCATGATGAAATCTTTAATGTATGCTTACATAGATCGCCGAACCCGCAAGAGGGATTTCCGGCGCTTATGGATCGTAAGGATAAACGCAGCCGCAAGGGCCTATGGCTTAACCTATGGGAAGCTCATTTCAGGCCTCCGAAGGGCTGGGGTTGAAGTGAACCGGAAAATGCTGGCCGAGATGGCTGTGAAGGACCAGAACACTTTTGCCAAATTGGTAGAGATGGCTAAAGCTGCACTTTAACAATTGAATAGGGCCGGGAAAGGTGGGGTCATAAGTAGCATTCATAATGAAAAAGTCAAGCTTGCCCGCTCCCTCCTGACACGTAAAGGGCGGTGGAAAAATAAGCTTTTCCTGGTAGAAGGGGTCCGTATTATAAAAGAGGCTATTGGTGCAGGATTTAAGCCTATTTTTGTCCTGCATTCAGAGGATTTCAACCATAAAGAAGTTTTCTCCCTGGAGGATGTTGCCTGTTACCGGGTAACTGAAGCTATTATAAAAGCCGTTTCTTCAACCGTAACCCCTCAGGGCATAGTGGCTGTGTTCCCTTTTCCCCAGCTCCCTTTGCCCGAAAATTGGAGGCTTTCAGTGGTCCTGGATGGAGTTCAGAATCCGGAGAATGTGGGGGCAGTGATGCGCACTGCTACTGCAGCTGGGGTGGACTTTATAGCCATGACCCCCGGCTCCGCGGACCCCTTCAACCCGAAAGCGGTGCGTGCAGGGATGGGTGCTCATTTTTATATGCCTATAAAGCCCAATGCCCCATGGGAAGAACTCAGGGCCCTTTTCCAGGGCAAACAAATCTTGCTCGCTGACCCCCAGGGGGCAGTGCCTTACTTTGCTGTGGATTGGACCAAGCCTTCAGTGCTTATAATAGGGGGAGAAGCAAGGGGAGCCACGACCGAAGCGCGAAGACTGGCCCAAGAGGTTATCTCAATACCGATGGTTCGGCCTATTGAATCCCTGAACGCAGCGGTAGCCGCCGGCATTATCCTTTATGAAGCTTTTCGTCAACGCTCCTTTTCCCGGCCCTCTTGAAAGGGGGTGAACTATGGCAATTATTTTACGTTTTATAGGAATGGTGGTTTTTGGTGTTCTTGGCTGGCAGCTGGGAACTTTGCTGGCTGGTGGTTTATTTGACCAATCTCTCCGTTACGTTCTCAGCATAGCCCTCGCCTCGGGAGCCCTTGGCTTCATTGTAACCCCGTGGTTCACCATTTACCCCTTCCGCTGGATACGGGAAAAAATAAAAATACTGCCTGCCCGAAATCTGATCGCCGGATTTGTCGGGTTAATGGTTGGCCTTGTGATTTCGGCCCTCGTTTCCATACCAATATCATTTCTCCCGTCCCCTTTTGGGAAGGTTCTGCCCTCTATTGCTACAGTTTTACTTACTTACCTTACCACAATGATAGCTATAATCCGGCAGAACGATGTCCTTCGCCTTTTTGGCTCCCGCTTCTCTCTCAGGGGCGAGCCTTTGCCTTCCGAAAGCTACATCTTACTTGACACCAGTGTAATAATAGACGGACGCATAGTGGATATAAGTCGGACAGGATTCCTGCGAGGGACCTTGCTTATCCCTCGTTTTGTCCTCAATGAACTGCATCACATTGCCGATTCTCAGGATATCCTCCGGCGCAACAGGGGGCGAAGAGGCCTTGAAATGCTTGAAAAACTCCGCCGTGAAGCCATAATCCCGGTCCAGGTTACTGATATGGACGTTGAGGAAGCAAAGGAAGTGGATGAGAAGCTCATACTCCTGGCCCGCAAACTTCAGTGCCCTATCCTCACCAATGATTACAACCTTAACCGGGTGGCTCGCCTCCAGGGCGTGGAAGTTTTAAACCTCAATGAGCTGGCCAATGCCGTTAAAACCGTAGTGCTTCCAGGTGAAAGCCTTACGATTCACATAATCCAGGAAGGGAAAGAGCCCAACCAGGGGGTTGGTTATCTGGATGATGGCACTATGGTAGTGGTGGAGAATGGTCGCCGCTTTATAAACTCCACCATTGAGGTCACTGTAACTAAAGTCCTCCAGACCGATAAAGGCAGAATTATCTTCGCACAACCCGATGGCCGGAAATAGGAGGGGGTATGGCTTTGGAGATTTACAACACTTTAACTCGCAGGAAAGAAAAGTTTGAACCGTTACATCCGGGATTTGTGGGCATATATGTATGCGGCCCCACCGTATACGACCACCCTCATATCGGCCATGCCAAAAGCTATGTCTCCTTTGACGTAGTGGTGCGCTATTTGCGCTACCTGGGCTATAAAGTCCGCTACGTTCAGAACATAACCGATGTGGGCCACCTGCTGGAAAGCGGGGAAGACAGGGTGCTCAAGAAGGCAAAGATTGAGCGGCTTGAACCAATGGAGGTGGTGGAAAAATACACCCGCAGCTACTTTGAAGATATGGATGCCCTTGGCATCCAGAGGCCTGATATTTCTCCCAGAGCCAGCGGGCATATACCTGAACAGATTGAGCTGGTTAAAATCCTTCTGGAGAAGGGTTTCGCCTATGAAGTGAAAGGCTCCGTCTATTTTGAGGTGGCCAAGTTCCCTGAATACGGCAAGCTTTCAGGACGGAAAGTTGAGGAGCTTATAGAAGGATATCGCATTGACCCCAGCCCCGATAAGAAGCATCCGGCTGATTTCGCCCTTTGGAAGAAGGCAGAACCGGAGCATATAATGCGCTGGCCAAGCCCATGGGGGTGGGGCTATCCAGGCTGGCACACAGAATGCTCCGTTATGTCTACCAAATACCTGGGTCAACCCTTTGACATCCACGGCGGCGGGATTGATAACATTTTCCCCCACCATGAGTGCGAGATTGCCCAGAGCGAAGCGGCTTACGGCGTCCCCTTTGTCCGCTACTGGATGCACAACAACATGGTGACTGTGGAAGGGGTTAAGATGAGCAAATCCCTGGGAAATGCCATATACCTTAAAGACTTATTCAAACGCTACAGCCCCATGACTGTCCGCTTCTTTATCCTTACCAGCCATTACCGCTCCCCCCTTGATTTTTCCGATGAAGCCCTCTCAGCGGCGGAAAAAGGCCTTGAAAAACTCTGGAATACTGTTAAAGAAGTGAGGGAACGCATCCCCTTCTCTGAAACAGGCCCCATCCCCCAGGACATAGCCGATACCTTAGCTAACAGCAAAGCTCGTTTCTTGGCGGCCATGGACGATGATTTCAACACCGCTGTGGCGATCGGGGAACTTTTTGAGCTTTCCAAGGAGGTCAACACCTGGCTTGCCGGAGATAGGCCTCTATCCAAGGATGCCCTCATGGCCATAGATAACCTCTATACCGAATTGGGTGATACCATACTGGGAATAATTCCCCGGAAGTTTCCGGAGCAATTAAGGGGAGAACTTGAAGTACCCCTTATTCAGCTTCTCATAGAACTGCGGCAGGAATTCCGCATGGCTCAGGATTGGGAAAGAGCTGATCGCATAAGGGAGAAGTTAAGGGAATTAGGCATAATCCTTGAAGACACTCCTCAGGGGACCAGGTGGCGAAGGGTAAAAATTTGAAAAGAGAAGAACCTCTAAGACCTTTATACCCGGGGCGAGAATTCCTCTACGGCCGCAACCCTGTTCTGGAAGCTTTAAAGGCTAAGCGTCGCAAATTCTACCGCCTCATCTTAGCAGAGGGGATAAAGGATTCTCCTCCGGTGAATGAAATAATTTCCCTGGGAAACCGCTATGGCCTCTATCCCATTTTTATGTCAAGGGAGAGGCTGGATTCAGCTATCCCTGATGGCTCCCACCAAGGGGTTATTCTGGAAGTTTCTTCTTACCCTTACTCCTCCTTTGAAGAAATCCTCCAGGGGAGCTCAGGGGTAATGCTGGCTCTGGACCTCTTGCAGGATCCGCAAAACATGGGGACTCTCCTCCGGACTGCAGAGGCTACGGGGATAGACGGTGTCTTGATCCAGGAAAGGAACACTGTGGGGGTAACCCCTGCTGTGGTGAAAGCCTCGGCCGGAGCCGTTGAGCACCTGAAAGTAGTCCAGGTTTCCAACCTGAACCGGGCCCTGGAAAAACTTAAAGAGCAGGGCTACTGGATTATTGGCCTTGAAGCCCTCCCCGAAGCTAAGGACCTGTTTGAGATTCAGCCCCTTTTCCCGATGGTTCTGGTGGTAGGAAGTGAAGGGAAGGGGTTGAGGCCATCAGTAAAGGAGAAATGTGACCTGTTCCTCAAGCTCCCAATGGAAGGGAAAGTTTCTTCCCTCAATGCTGCGGTGGCAGGTTCAATAGCTCTCTACTGGTTTTACCGATTCCGTCGGCGAAAGGAGGCCTCATGAAAATTCTGGTAACAGGAGGGGCGGGCTTTATTGGTTCGCATGTGGTGGACCTCTTCATTCAAGAAGGGCATGATGTTGTGGTGGTGGATAACCTCCATACCGGAAAGAAGGAGAATATTAACCCAAAAGCCCGCTTTTACTATCTGGACATCCGTGCTCCTGAGCTTGAGGAGGTTTTTGCAAGGGAAAAGCCAGAAGTCATATCCCATCAGGCCGCTTTGGTGAATGTTCGGGAATCAATGCTCAAGCCCATCCTTTACGCTGAAGTCAATATTTTGGGCTCTTTACACCTCCTGGAGCTGGCGCGTCGCTATGGAGTGCGCAAAATAATCTATGCTTCCACAGGAGGGGCTGTTTATGGCGAACCAGAATATCTACCGGTAGATGAGGAGCATCCAATAAATCCTCTGGACCCTTACGGAGCCAGCAAGCATGCGGTGGAGCATTATCTCCACCTCTATTACCTCAATTACGGCATTGAATACATCTCTTTGCGTTATCCCAACGTTTATGGGCCAAGGCAGGACCCCTTCGGGGAAGCTGGTGTAGTGGCTATTTTTACGGGCCAGATGCTCCGGGGGGAGCAACCAATTATCAACGGTTCTGGGGAACAGGAAAGGGATTTCCTCTACGTGGAAGACGTTGCCAGGGCTAACCTCCTGGCTCTGCACAAGGAAGGCGTCGGGATCTACAACCTGGGCTGGGGAAAAGGCACCTCGGTTAACGAGATTTTCCGCCTCCTCAAAGAACTTACAGGTTACCCCGGGAAAGCTGTACACGGCCCCCCCAAGCAAGGTGAAGTCTTCAAGATATGCCTCAACTCAGAAAAAGCTCGCAGGGAACTCGGTTGGGAACCCACGGTCCCCCTTGAAGAGGGGCTTAAGAGAACTGTTGACTATTTCAGCAAAATTTCGTGAAGCCGCGGGGGTTTGCTTTCCCTCCTGCAGGGGAGTATAATTAAACCGGCTGCCTGGGGAGAAGGGTAAATCTATGGGGACGAAAATCTTTGTTATTACTAAAAATCCGGAAATTTTTTCCAAGTTTTTCCCTTCGCTGGTCAAATCCGGCTATGATGTCATTCTGTCTCCCCCCATTTCCGAGGAGATGTGCCGGAAAATACGGGAGAAGCCGGATATAATCTTTGTGGATGCCCTATCCCTAAATCCAATATGGTTGAGGGACGTTTCAGCTTTCATAAAGAGCAAGGCTTACATGCTTCCGGTAATCCTCCTTACCTCTAAAGGCAAGCGCACTCCGATAGAAGCTGATGAAATCATTTATGAACCGATAACCTGGCGTAAGCTTCGCCCCCGCTTAAAGAAAGTGATAGGGATGAAAAGGTTCCTCAGAAGCGGAGAATTAACCCTTGACTTGCTCCAGCGAGTCTTAATCATCCGGGATAAAGAGTACCATCTCACCCCTAAATTGGCCCAGCTTCTGGAAGTTTTCATGCGGAACCAGGGGAAAATTCTCACCAAGCCTTATCTCATAAAGAAAGTGTGGAACACTGACTATGTGAACGACACGCGCACTCTTGAAGTTCACATTTGCTGGCTCCGCAAACTTATCCCCGAAAATTACCTTAAAACAGTAAAGAAAGTGGGCTACAAATTTGATGTCCCACTCACTGAGGATTAAGATCCTGGTTTTTGCGAGCGGATTTGCCTCACTGGGAGTTGAAATAACCGCTTCCAGGCTTATGGAGCGAGTTTTTGGCTCAACCCTGTGGGCATGGTCCACACTTATTGGCCTTATATTGAGCTACCTTTCCCTTGGTTACCTTTTGGGAGGCAGGCTTGCCGATAAGTATCCATATCCAGCATTGCTTTACCGCCTTGTTTTCTTAGCAGGCCTCTGCACTGGAATTATCCCCTTTGCTGCTTCAAGCCTTTTCTCTCTGCTCAATTTCTTAGGCCCGTGGGGTAATTTTCCGAATTTCATCCCCCTTTTCGCTTTCTTCACCGGAATGGCCTTCCTCCTCCTGGTCCCAATCACCCTTATGGGGGCTGTGAGCCCTTTTGCCCTCAAACTTTCCATCCGGGATTTCAACGAGACCGGGAGAGTTGGTGGTGCGATTTTTGCCCTCTCCACCCTCGGAAGCATCCTTGGAGCTTTTCTCCCCCCTTTCATCTTGATACCCTTTTTGGGCACTACCAGAACTTTCCTGACGCTGGCCTTAATCCTTGTGACGGCTTCCTTGCTGGGGATCGCGCCCGGAGCAAAAAGCCGAACTTTCCTCTATCTGACCCTGATAGGGGCAGTTTTTTCCCTTAGTTTTAATGCTAAAATTGCCCCCCCTTTTAAAGGCCAGGTCCTTTTTGAAAAGGAATCGCCTTACAATTATGTGTGGGTTATTCAAGCAGGTCAGGATGTTTACCTCCTCCTTAACGAAGGGATAGGAGTTCAATCCATATACAACCCGGGGGAAGTGCTTTCAGGTGGAATCTGGGATTATTTTCTTGTAGCCCCCCTCTTCAATCAGCCACCTTTTTCACCCTCCAGGGTGAGGAGTCTTTGCCTGATAGGGCTGGCCGGTGGGACTGTTTCCAGGCTTTACACCAGCATATACGGCCCAATCCCCATTGATGGGGTTGAGCTTGACCCCCTGGTGGTGGAGGCAGCCAGGAAATTTATGGCCCTGGAAAGCCCCAATCTCAACATAATAGTGGATGATGGTCGCTACTACCTGAGCCGTTCCAGAAAGGTCTACGATGTAATAGCCGTTGATGCTTATCGCCCTCCGTATATCCCCTTCCATCTTACCACCAGGGAATTCTTTCAAGAGGTTAAGAAACATTTGAGTCCTGAAGGAGTTTTAGCGGTAAATGTAGCCCACCCCCCAAACGATTACCGCCTGGTTAATGCCATAGGCGCCACTATCGCTTCAGTCTTTCCGAGCGTTTATGTGATCGACCAACCCCCCGGTGAGCACCCCGTGGCCAATTCTCTGATAGTGGGAACCGCTTCCGAAACAAGGCCGGAAAATTTCGCTGTCAACATGGCTTTCATAGAAAACCTTTTCCTCCTGGAGGTTGCCAAAAGAGCCCTTCCAGGGGTAAAAATTTTTAATGGGGGAAGCACTATATTGACCGACGACCATGCTCCGGTGGAACACCTTACTCACGTGGCCATTCTGGATTACTTGAGGGGTAAAAGATGAGAGGGCAAAAGACGGGCGTGGCGGATCTTCCCCTCCATTGGGGAGAGGTGCCGCGCTGGTTGTTCCAGAGGATGGCCCTTCTGGCCAGGGAAATAACGACGATAATTGTGATGGAGTTCGGCACAGCCGAGCTTTTGAGGAGGCTATCGGACCCCTTCTGGTTCCAGGCTTTCGGTTGCGTGCTGGGGTTTGACTGGCATTCCAGTGGTTTGACCACCACCACTTGCGGTGCCCTCAAGGAAGGGCTTAAGGACCTGGGAGACGAGTTGGGCATATTTATAGCCGGGGGTAAAGGGGGAACCTCCCGCCGGGCTCCGGAGGAAATCCTGGCCAGGGGTGAATTAATATCCATTGACCCAGCTAAACTCGTCTACGCAAGCAGGATGGCAGCTAAGGTGGATAATACTGCTCTCCAGGACGGCTTCCAAATTTACCATCATACCTTCGTTTTTGACCGGGAGGGCAATTGGTGTGTGATCCAGCAGGGGATGAACCCAGCTAATCGCTATGCTCGCCGCTACCATTGGCTTGGAGAAACTGTTAAAAGCTTTGTGTGCGAGCCTCACAGTGCTGTTTGCTGCGACCTGGTCACGGAGCCATTGAACTTGGTCGCAGCCGAAAGTGAAGAAGCCAGGAAGGTGAGTACCCTCCTGGCCTGCGAAAAGCCGGAGAAACTGGTCAAAGAACTTAAACGCCTGAAAACCATGCAGTTGCCTCCCCGACACCATGTCCTTTTAGAGGACATAGCTCCTGACCGCCTTTATTCCATTTTCCTCCGCACATACGAGCGCCAGCCGGAGGATTTTGCTTCCCTGCTGGAAATGGAGGGGGTAGGACCTAAAACGGTAAGGGCTCTTAGCCTCATAGCCGAGCTTCTATACGGCGCATCGGTAAGCTACCGTGACCCTGTCCGCTTCAGTTTCGCCCACGGGGGCAAAGATGGTCATCCTTACAGGGTAGATCGTCGCACCTATGACCAGTCCCTTGAGATCCTTGGGGATGCTGTAAGGAAAGCAAAACTGGGGCAGAGGGAAAAATTTGAAGCTTTGAAGAGGCTTTCCCGCTATGCATTTCGTGGGGATTGACCTGGCCTGGTCCTACCGTAACCCTTCGGCGGTCGTGGTTCTTGAAGGTGAAAGGGCCGTTGCCTGGAAAGAAAAAGCCACAAGCGATGAGGAAATCATCGGTTTTTTGAAAGGGATAATCGGAGAAGGGCCAGCCCTCGTTGCTGTGGATGCTCCTCTGATTGTGCCGAACGAAAGGGGATGGCGTCCTGGTGATCGGGAGCTGGCGATGGCTTTTCGGCGTTACGAGGCTGCCCCTCACCCGGCTAACCGTGGCCGTTTCAGGGGAAAAGTCAGAGGCGAGGAGCTGGTCCGAAAGCTAACGGCGGAAGGATTTATTCATTCCCCTTTCATTGAACCTCTTAAAGCTGCAAGGCAGGTGGTTGAAGTATACCCGCATCCTGCCGCTGTGGCCCTTTTTGGCCTGGAAAGAACCCTGAAGTACAAAGCGAGGCCAGGCCGCTCTCTGGATTTCAGAAAAACGGAACTATTTCGTTATATAACCCTACTTAAGGGCCTGGAGAAAGCCCTTCCTCCTCTTTTTGCCCCCCAAATCCTCTCCCGGGAGATTTCACCATTGAGAGGTCGGGAACTTAAGGCTTTTGAGGACCTTCTGGATGCCCTCTTTTGCGCTTACATCGCCCTTTACTGTTGGACCTTTGGTCCTGAGGGTTACAGGATTTTTGGTGATGCGGAAGGGGGCTATATCATCGTGCCCATGGCTTTGGGCAAAAGGGGGGGTCCAGGGGGCCATGCCCCATGGCAGGGGGCTTGGCCCCCTGGACCCCCCTTTTGC
>CAZZMI010000020.1:0-13287 GCA_964655275.1 uncultured Anaerolineae bacterium
GTGCAGGGGGCATAGCCCCCTACCAGGGGGATTGGGGGATGTGCCCCCAAAATTCTTCAAAGAAGGGGCAAACTGCCAACATTGGCGATTGGCCCACGAGTGGGACCCAAAACCATGGCAAACCTCAAGCCCACGAGGGCGGGGAAAATCGTAAACCTCAAATGGTCAGGAAAGGATTGTGCAACTTTTCCCCACCTATAGTGGTAGAAGGGCCATGCCCAGGGTAAACAGTGGTTTCATCGGGCAGAACGAGGAGCTTATTCAATATAGAGTCCATAAGAACCCTGTAATCGCCACCAGGGAAATCCCACCGCCCAACCCCCATACAGAAAAGCACATCACCACAGAAAAGGATTCCTTCCTCCGGAGAATAAAGAGAAATGCTTCCGGGAGAATGGCCAGGAGTGTGAATAACTTTGAGATAAGCTTTACCAATCTTCACTTCATCCCCTTCCTGGAGGAACAAGTTAGGAGGGGGACTGGAAACGATTGCACCCAGAAAGAACAGACCACCACCCTTTCGCAAAAGAGGTTCATCATCTTTGTGAATAGCGAGAATTGCCCCCGTAGCTTCAACGACCTCCCTGTTAGCCATTATGTGGTCAAAATGGCCGTGGGTATTAATCACCATAGAAACCTTAATTCCCAACTTCTCCACTGCCTTGAGGATTTTGCCCGCATCTCCTCCCGGATCAATTATCACCCCACTTCCATTGAGTTCATCGGCCACAACGTAACAATTGGTCTGAAGTGGGCCGACTGTTAAGCATTCCACAATCATGAGCCCTCCTTTCCTGAGCCAGGAGTTTAGCACAAAAGCGGAGGCAATGCAAACGTTTGAGGGGTGAAACATGCGGAGTCAAAACCAAAAGGAACTTTTAACGTTAATTGCCTGGGCCGTAGCTCTATTGGGAATAGGTTTTACCTGCGGCTTTCTTATGTTTTTAATCGCTTCACGATTATTATTCGTACCCACTCCGATTCCCACTTCAACCCCAACCCCGGTTCCACTTCCTACCATTGCCTTACCTTTCCCTGCCGAAGGAGATTGCGTGCCAAAAATTACAATTCATAGAGGTAAGGCGGTTGCTGTCCTGGATGGTGATACCATAGATGTGGACATTGAAGGCAAAACCTACAGGGTTCGCTACATAGGTATTGATGCTCCTGAGCGGGATGAGCTCTTTTATCAGGAAGCAACAGAGGCCAACGCTTCCATGGTTCTGGGCAGAGAACTGGTGCTGGTTAAAGATGTTTCCGAAACGGATCAGTATGGGCGGTTGCTCCGTTACGTTTTTGCTGATAATGTTTTCGTAAATTATGCTCTGGTCAAGAACGGCTATGCCAGAGCATTAACTTACCCACCTGATGTCTCCTGCTCTAAGCTCTTCCTTGAAGCCGAGAGGCAGGCCCGTGAGGCAAACCTTGGCCTCTGGGGAATTATAACTCCCACTCCTTCTCCTCGCTGTGATCCCTCCTATCCGGATGTTTGTATCCCTCCTCCGCCCCCGGATCTGGATTGCAAGGATATACCTTACCGGCGCTTTAAAGTTCTTCCCCCGGATCCCCACAACTTTGATATGGACAAAGATGGGATAGGATGTGAGCGATAGCTTTTCAGCGTCGGTTCCTCTTCAGCGTTCTGAGGAAATCCTCCAGCGGGAGTGTATTGACCACATCCTTCGGTTCGGCCCATCCACGGCGGGCCATCGCTACCCCAAACTCCATCGCATCAAGGCCGTAAAGGTTATGAGCATCGCTGTCTATGGCCAGCCTAACACCCATTTCCACAGCTCTACGGATATAAACATCGTCCAGGTCAAGCCTGTCAGGGGTACCATCCACTTCAAGGATTGTGCCAGTTTCTCTGGCTACTCTTAAAACTTCATCCATGTCTACCGCGCTTTCCTCCCTCTGCCCCAGGATACGGCCCGAAGGATGCCCTATTATATCAACATAAGGGTTGCGCATGGCGTTTATTACCCTGGCTGTAATGCGTTCCCTATCCTGCCTCAGCCCCGTGTGGATGGAGGCGATTACCAGGTCCAGAGAAGCCAGCACCTCATCAGGGTAATCAAGGGAGCCATCGGCTCTTATTTCCACCTCGGCGCCCTGAAGAAGCCTGAAATCGGTCCAGCGCCTGTTGAGTTCGTCAATAATGGCTCTCTGCTCTTTCAACCTTTCAGGGGTAAGGCCCTTGGCTATTCCGAGCCCGTGGCTATGGTCGGATATAACCAGGTACTTATAGCCGCGGCGACGAGCAGCTTCAGCTATTTCTTCAATGGAGGAAGCGCCATCGCTCCAATTGGTATGGACGTGGAGGTCGCCCTTTATATCCCCAAGCTCTACCAGACGCGGGAGAGCATTTTCCCTTGCAGCTTTAATCTCCCCCCTGTTTTCCCGCAGCTCCGGAGGAATCCAGGCCAATCCAAGGGTGTGATAGACATCTTCTTCCTCAGGGCAGAGGATCTCCTCTTCCCCTCTTTTGAAGCCGTATTCGCTCAAGCTTAAGCCCTTTTCCAGTGCCAGTTCCCTCAGGGCTACATTATGCTCTTTAGAGCCCGTAAAATATTGAAGGAGCGACCCATACCTTTCCGGCGGGAGAACCCTGAGGTCTACCTGGAGACCATTGTGGAGAAACACGGTGGATTTGGTGGGACCTTTCATAGAAACTTCAGCCACCTGAGGTAGGCGTGTGAAAGTTTCTATAACGTCCTCTGGCCTGTAAGATGAAGCCAGGATGTCAATATCTCCGATAGTGGCTTTCATTCGCCGGAGGCTTCCGGCAGCCGTAACCTTCAGGGCATGAGGGGTAGCCTCTTTGAGGGCATTGATTATTTCTCTGGCTACCGGCAAAGCTGTAGCCAGTGGTATGCGTTCAGAACGGCGATAGAGGGCTTCTATTCCCGCCAGGATTTTGGCCTCTGATTTTACCCCAAGGCCAGGTAAGGTTCGGAGCTTCCCCTCCCGCGCTGCTCTTTCCAGCTCAGGGATGGAAGTTATACCCAATTTCTCCCATACAAGCTTGGCCGTCTTGGGCCCAACCTCCGGAACCTGGAGCAGACTTACTACTCCCGGCGGAATCTCTTCTTTGAGCTCCTCGTAGTAACTCATCTTCCCGGTGCGAAAAAGCTCGTCCAGCTTTTCCGCTAAAGATTTCCCGATCCCAGGTATTTCCATCAGTTTGCCTTCTCGCCAAACATCTTCTATATCGCGGCCCAGGTACTCAATGTTGTCAGCGGCCCTGCGGTAAGCCAGAGCTTTGTAAACTATTTCCCCCTTTATCTCCAGCATGTCGGCTATGCGTCTCAAAATTTCTGCCACTTCCTTATTGGTCATCTGCGCACCCCAACATTGTAGTAACGCCCCTTCCAGGCCAATCCTTTCCCAAGGAAAGAGCACCTCACCGAGTTAATAATCATAAGCAAAGTTAATGCAACCGTCAAAGCGCTAAAAACCGGAGTAAAGGGAGAAAGTTTAAACCGTCGCGCCACTTTGTAATACATAAGCCAGGCCAGGGCGATGTGGAAAGAGGGAACCCAGAAGCTAAGAAGGTGGAATTCCCGGAAGGCTAAACTCTGGAAAACCAGGAGGTAAGGATAAATGAACAGGCTCCAGCCGGCAATAATGTAAAGGGCAGCGGTTGTCAGGGAATAATCCAAAGCACCGAATATGCTTTTGGAAAGGCCATCCCATATTTCCCGGAAATTCCGGTAAAAGCGCACTGAAACAAGGTCTGTCCCATCCATTATAGTGACCCGCCCCCCAGCCTTTTTTACCTCTCTGGCCAGAGCTATATCATCCACTATGTTATTACGTATGGCTTCGTAGCCTCCGGCTCTGCGGTAAACCTCCCTCCTCACCATCATAAACGGACCGAGGGCCATCACCGCCCGGTAATAGGGGATTGAATTCATAAGGCCAAGGGGCCAGAAGCACAGGAGACCGAAAGGTATTACTGGCAGGAGGACTTTCTCCCAGAAAGAGACGGTTTCAATATGAGGTATCAAGCTCAGGAAATCCGCTTTTTCCTCAAGGGCTGCCTTTAGAGAGGCCGAAACGGAAAAGGGAGAATGAACAGTATCTGCATCGGTGAAAAGGAACCATTCCCCCTGGGCTGCTTCTGCTAACTGATAACAAGCGTAATTCTTGCCAATCCAGCCAGGAGGCAAGGGCTTACCCCTTATAAGTTTCAGATCCCGGCTTCTGGCGGCTATCGCTTCCACTATCATGGCAGTCCTGTCGGTAGAGTTATCGTCCAGGACTATTATTTCCTTTGCAGGATAATCCTGAGCCAGTAGGGATGAAACGCATTTCTCAATGTTGCGTTCTTCATTTCTGGCCGGGACCAGCACTGATACCTTCGGCAAATTTGGAGGCAATGGGCCTTCAAGCGGGGGCTTGCGGAGCAGGCGCAGGTTGTTGAGGAGATTGAGGAATACCAGAAGGATGCAGACCGTCGTTATAGTTTGATATAAAGTTAGCATGGCTTTAACCTTCAGCGTTGAATTATGCCTTTGGGCTCAAACCAGCCGCTCTTCTGGCGTATGGCAGTTTCATAAGGGCGGTCCAGAATTTTCTTGAAGGCCAGGACCATCATCAGCCCCACGATTTTTAGCCATTCCCAGGGAGAAACCCAGAAGAGCGCCAGTAAAACCATGGAGCCAAGGCCTATTCCAGCACTTACGTTAAAGTTTCGGGTTATAAGCCAGGCAATTATCAGAAGCCCTACCCCCAGCAATATAGCCTGAGGTATTACATTTAGCAGGAAACCCAGAGCTACTGAGATGCCTTTCCCTCCTCTTCCCTTGAGGAAGATAGGGAAGCCATGGCCAAGGATTGCAGCCAGACCAGCCAAATAGATGATATTTTCGCTGCTGGTAAGATGGAGGGCCAACCTGTAAACAATAAAACCTTTGGAAACGTCCAGAAAACCCGCCAGGATACCGGGAAGGGGACCGGCAAGGTGCCAGACATTTCTCGCCCCTACATTACCTTCGCCCTCATAACGGACATCTTTGCCAGCAAATATGCGGGCTACAAGGTAAGAAAAAGGGATTGCTCCGATAAAGTAGGATAAGGCCATAAGTAAGGCAATTTTACCCATCATGTTCTTGCCTCCCGTTCAAGTTTTACTTATAATAACACCGGTAAAGCCTACGCGTCAAATTTTATCCCAAAAGCCCAAAATTTTCATTTAAGGGGGAGGTGAGGGGTGGGAGTAATTTTGACAGAAGGTCTTACCAAATATTACGGCCGGATTAAAGGGGTTGAGGACCTTAACCTTGAGGTGGAAAAGGGGGAAATTTTTGGTTACCTTGGCCCTAATGGAGCAGGCAAGACGACTACCATCCGCCTTCTTATAGGTAACCTTAACCCGACAAAGGGCAAAGCTTTCGTGCTGGGTCACAGGGTTTCTCCTCATTCTTTCGCCTGGAAGAGGGAAATAGGCTATATACCTGGTGAGCTGAGTTTATACGGGGATTTAAAGGGGGAAGAGCTGCTTCGCTATTTTGCTTCCTTAAGGGGTGGTGTTGATTGGGGTTATGTGAGAATTCTGGCCCAGCGCCTTGATTTAGATCTTTCCAAAACAATTCGCACTTACTCCCATGGGAACCGTCAGAAATTGGGCATAATTCAGGCCTTAATGCACAAACCAGCCCTTCTTATCCTTGATGAACCAACCCTTGGGCTTGACCCCCTTATTCAGCAAGAGTTTTACCAGATTGTGCGAGAAATAAAAGAAGAAGGGCGAACAATCTTCATTTCATCTCATATCTTGCCAGAGGTGGAGAAAATTTGCGACAGGGTTGGCATAATTAAGGAAGGACATCTGGTGGCCGTGGAGAGCATTCAGGCTTTAAAAGCCAAAGCAATGCGCCGAGCTGAAGTGGTATTTGCGGATGAGGTTAGCCTGGAAGAATTTTCCGGTTTGCCCAACATCAGTGACTTGCGCTTTGATGGGAAAACCTTAACTTGCCTGCTCAAAGGGGAGCCAAATGCCTTCGTCAGGGTTTTGGCTCGCCACAATATTGTTAGCCTGCGAATTCAGGATCCATCCTTGGAAGAAATTTTCCTGGCTTTTTATTCATGAGGAGGTATCCATGTTCCGCTCAATTTTTCTCAAAACGCTGAGGGACATGAGGCGGTCCATTTTTTGGTGGTGCGTTGGCATGCTTTTGACGGCTCTTTATACTATTGCGGCTTTCCCAACAGTTAAAGGCACTTTTGAAGACCTTTCACCTTACCTTGAAAATCCTCTTTTCAAAGTGTTCATGAGGGACTTTGCCACCCTGAACACAATAGAGGGTTATTTGTCCATTGAGCTTTTCAGCTTTGTGCTCCCGGTTCTTTCTATCATCATGGCTATAGTCTATTTTTCGGGAATCATTGGGCGCGAGGAGGAAAGGGGAAATCTTGAGCTTTTGCTTTCCTTGCCTTTATCCAGGTGGAGGATAGCTCTTGAAAAGGTTGCTGCGGTTCTGGTGGCTATTTTAGCAATCCACATCGTTTTCTGGTTGGGGCTATGGGTTGGTGGTTTAGCGATGAAAGTGGAAGCCGATTATCTCCGCATTGCTCCGGCGATACTGGATGATTTGCTCCTGAGCCTTGTTTTCGGAAGTTTAGCCTTTTCCATCACAGGCTTTGGCCTGGGACCAGGAGTTGCGGGGGGAATATCCGGCGGTTTAGCAACCGCCTCTTACCTGCTGGAAGCGATAGGAATTGCTTCGGAGAAGTTTAAACCTTACCGCAAGTTTTCTCTTTTCTATTACTACGGAGGCGGTCGGCCCATAGTGGAAGGAATTAACTGGGGTCACGCGACCCTCTTTTTAGGCCTTACAATAATCCTGATTGCGGTCGGGGTTCTGGTTTTCCAGCGCAGGGATATAAAGTTAAGAGGCTAAAGGGACAAGGAGGGCAAAATGCCTTACGGTTATACGGGAAAAATCCTCCATGTGGATCTTTCATCCGGGGTTTCCAGAATAGAAGAGACCAGTGAAATCTTCCGGCGGCGTTTTTTCGGCGGGTGGGGATTTATCCTTTACTACCTCTTTCGGGAAATGGACCCGTCCGCGGATCCCCTTGGGCCGGATAATGTGCTCGTGTTTGCTACAGGTCCTGTTACGGGCGCCCCTATATCCGGAAGCGGCCGTCATGCAGTGGGTGCTAAATCCCCGCTTACTGGAGGGTTCGGGGCTTCAGAGGCTGGTGGGTTCTGGGGAGTTGAACTTAAGAGGGCAGGTTTTGATGCCATTGTCATAAAAGGCAAAGCTTCCTCGCCCGTATACCTCTGGATACACAATGGAGAAGTAGAAATAAGGGATGCATCGCACCTCTGGGGGAAAACTACGGGCGAAGTTCAGGAGCTTCTCTATCAAGAGCTTGGAGACCGAACTGTAAAAATCGCTCAAATCGGCCCCGCTGGTGAAAACCTCGTCCGCTATGCCTGTATTACCCACGACCTGCGTCATTTTGCCGGACGGTGTGGCCTCGGAGCTGTTATGGGCTCCAAAAACCTCAGAGCTATAGTCGTAAAGGGCGAAGGGAGGGTGGAATTAGCCGATCCCGATCGGCTTGCAGCTATAAGGCAATGGCTCAGCGAAAACGATGAAGCTCTCTTAGCCGGTTTCCGCCACACAGGGACAGCTGGAATTGTCCCTTACCTCAATGCCGTAGGAGGACTTCCTACCCGGAACTTTACCCATGGCCATTTTGAAAAAGCCGATGAAATCTCAGGCCAGAAAATGGCCGAGACTATCCTTGTGGATAGGGGAAGCTGCTATGCCTGTATAGCCCGTTGCAAACGTGTCGTGGAAGTTAAAGAAGGTCCCTACCATGTGGATCCTATGTACGGTGGCCCTGAATATGAAACAATAGGGGCTCTGGGTTCGTCCTGCGGGGTAAGCGATCTGAGGGCAATAGCCAGGGCTAATCAGCTTTGCGGGGCTTATGGCCTTGACACTATATCCGCTGGGGTTACTATCGCTTTCGCTATGGAATGTGGGGAAAAAGGATTGCTTAAGAGCGACGAGGTAGAGCTTCGCTTCGGAAATCCTGATACAATGCTCAAGCTTCTGGAAATGATAGCATTCCGCCGGGGCTTAGGGGATTTGCTGGCTGAAGGGGTCAGGAGGGCAGCGGAAAAAATAGGGCCGGAAGCTTATCCTTTAGCTATGGAGGTTAAAGGTCAAGAAATACCAATGCATGAGCCACGTTTCAAGCACGCCCTTGGCCTCGGCTATGCCCTCAGCCCCACCGGAGCCGACCATAACCACAATATCCACGATGATGGCTATGTAAAAGAGACCAGGAGCTCATTCCGCAAGGCGCGTGCTCTCGGGATCCTTGAACCCCTGCCTCGCAATGACCTTGGACCAGCTAAAGTCCGGCTTTTCTTTTACGAACTGCTGTGGCAAGTAAGTTACGAGCTCTGGGGCCTGTGCCGTTTCCTGCCCTACGATAAGCATCAGGTAGAGGATATACTTCAAGCGGTGACAGGGTGGGATGTGAGCATATGGGAAATGATGAAGGCAGGCCAGCGCATCTATACCCTGGCCAGGATTTTCAACATCAAATCAGGCTTCTCTACTTCTGATGATCGTCTGCCGGAGCGCTTCTTTGAACCTTTCCCCGATGGTCCTCTGGCTGGAGAAGCCATAGACCGCGAGGCCTTTCAGAAGGCTCTGGAGCTTTTCTATGGGATGATGGGGTGGGATCCACGCACAGGCATGCCTTATCCTCACGTCCTGGCTGAGCTGGACATCGGGCCTGACTTGGTTGCCCGGGGGCGTTAGGACAGGGGTCCTGGGTGTGCTTTTATTAATCTCCACACCGAAGGCAGGGCAAGCGTTGCTATGATAAGCTTGACCAGGTCGCCAGGTATGAAGGGAAGAAGCCCCATGAGGAACACTTTTTCTATCCCTACAAACCGGGCAAGCCAGGGCAAACCGAAAAGGTAGATGACGATATTCCCTAAAAGCATTGCCAAGAAATTGCTTCGGAAACGCCTGTCCCACTGATGTTCAGCCAACCAACCAGTGACATAAGCGGCAGCTACAAACCCTAAAAGGTATCCTCCGGTAGGCCCTAAAAGGCGATGGAGGCCGCTTGTTCCCCCGGCAAAGACCGGAAGCCCGATTGCACCTTCAAGCACGTAAGAAAGCAGGCTTAAAGCCCCCCTTTTGCTGCCCAGGGCTGCTCCCACCAGAAGGACAGCTAAAGTCTGGCCCGTAATAGGGACCGGGGTAAAAGGAAGGGGCACAGAAATACGAGCCGCCAGGGCTACAAAGGCACTGCCGCCAACAATGAGGGCTATATCGTAGATATACTTTCTGGCAATAGAAGGCCGCAGAGCCTCAGCTATGGTCATGGATAACCTTTACTTCATCTGCCTTTTAGCTGCTTCCAAAACATTCTTGAGCAGCATAGCGTTGGTCATTGGGCCCGTTCCCCCGGGAACAGGGGTTATAGCTCCGGCCACTTCTTTGACCGCATCAAAGTCTACGTCTCCGACCATTTTGCCATCAACAAAGTTGACGCCGAAATCCACTACCACTGCTCCTGGCTTAACCATATCAGCGGTGATGAGTTTAGCCCGGCCAACGGCCACACATAGAATTTCAGCCTCCCGGCAAATAGCTCCGAGGTCAGGAGTACGGGAATGACAGATGGTAACTGTGGCATCTTCCCGCAGAAGGAGCATAGCCATCGGTTTGCCCACGATGTTGGAACGGCCCACGACCACCGCCCTTTTTCCGCTTATCGTTATGCCATAACGTTTGAGGAGTTCAAGACCACCCAGGGGTGTGGCGGGGACAAAGTAATCCATTACCCCTGGTGGACGGCCCACCGGAGCCACCTGGGCCAGTCTTCCAGCGTTTACTGGGTGCACCCCATCCACATCCTTGGCAGGATCAAGGCTTTCTTTAATGAGCGCTTCGTCCCACCCTTTAGGGAATGGCTCCTGGAGGATTATTCCATGAATGGTGGGGTCAGCGCTCAGTTCCTTCACTAATCTCACCATTTCTTCCTGAGAAGCTGTTTCGGGTAGGACGTAAAGCTTGAAACCCAGGCCGTTACTTTCAAAGGTCTTTTTTATGGCGTTAGCGTAGCTCACAGAAGCGGGGTCCTCCCCGGCTCTCACTACAGCTATGGTAGGAACAATGCCGTATTTTTCCTTGAAAGCAGCCGCTTCTGCTGCCACTTCGGCCTGAATTTCTTTGGCTATGGAACGTCCATCAAGGATCTGGGCAGGCATCTATCACCTCCTCATAGCTTGCTCTTCACAAGTTCGTAGATTTCTTCCTTAAGCTGGGATTTACCCTCCAGAAGTTTCTCAAGCCTGTCCTGTGCTTCCTTCTTGAAGGTCTCGTCCTTGAGCCATCCCAGGTTGATGAGCACATTAAGGGCAGCACTACGCAATCCTGCTTCAGCCATTACAACGGCTACCCCTGCATCGCTTACGGCATTTATGTTGCCTTTTTCGGCCACAGGACGGCACAGCTCCATGATTTTGACGCAAGCTTCTGCCACTCGCAGGGGAACCTTTGTGGCCTCTTTCAAGGCTTTGTCCAGGGCTTCTTCGCGGATGGCTTTCTGTTCCTCGGTATCCCTGGGCATTTTCATGGCTTCTGATACCCTGGTATAAGCGGTAACGTCTTCTTCCAGAAGGGTGAGGAGTTCCCGGCGCAGGGCTTCCGATTGCTCTAAGATGGCCTTTATCTCTTCTTCTACATCCGCATATTTCTTTTTACCGATAGTAAGGTTGCAAACCATGCTTACCAGGGCTGCACCCATAGCTCCAGCCAGGGCAGCCACACTACCGCCACCAGGGGCGGGAGCTGAGCTGGCCAGTTCATCCATAAATTGAATTATGGGCCTTTCAGAAAGCATGGCACCTCCGCAAATCCTCAGGGATATTCAAACTGCCACCACCTTTAGCACCGGGCTCACGTCTACAAAGTGTTTCTGGAAACCTAACTCTGACGGCTTAAGGCCGAATGCCAGGCCCAGAAGCTGAGTTATGTAGACGACCGGCATCCGGTAATCCAGGCCCAGAAGATCCTGACGGGTATCCAGGTTTATCTGGCAGAGGGGACAGGCTACTACTATAGCTTCAGCTCCTACTTTGTGGGCATCTTCAATAATGCGGCGGATCATATCCAGCACTGCATCAGTCTTGCTCAGAGTAACGGAACCTCCACAGCAATAGGTTTTGTAAGACCAGTCCAGGCTCTGGGCTCCGGTGACCTCCACAAGCCGGTCCATTATAACCGGATACTCGTAATGGGGTGCGCGCACGATCTTGGGCGGCCGTGTGATTAGGCACCCGTAGTAACTGACAACTTTAAGGCCGCTTAATGGACGGGTAACTTTTTCGGCGATCTTGCTCAGCCCAACATCCTCAAGAGCTTCAAGGAGGTGGAGGACCTGGATACCTCCTTTGTATTCGTAGCCTGTTTGCTCCTTGACGGCCTTGGCCAGCTCTTCATTGCGCTGGATATCGTAAACAGCTGCCTTAAAGCGAGAGTAGCAGGCTGAGCACGGCATCATCACTTTGCTGAGGCCAGATTTTTCAAATACCGCCATGTTTTGTATGGGCAAAGCTGCAGCAAGGACGTGGTCCGTGGAGTGGGCAGGGGAAGTGCCGCAGCATATCCACCCTTCGGGTTCGTATAAGGGCACGCCAAGGTGCTGGAATACAGCCCTGACGGACAGGTCGTATTCGGCCGAGGTGGAGTGAAGGGAGCAGCCAGGGTAATATCCCAACACTCCTTCAGGGGCTTTGCTTTCGGCCCTGCCCGGGCGAGCAGGAATAAGCCTCAGCTTGCCTTTGAGAAACATCTTTAAGCCCATCGGGACATCCCGCTGAAGGACACCTTTGAAGTCAAGGCTCCTGCTGAAGAGCATTCGGAGGTACATTTCTGCCATCATTCCCAGTTCATACATCCGGCCGAAGATACGGATATTGTTCACTCCAGCTTTAGCGAAGGCAAAGATCTCCGGCACAGGTGATGGGATACCCCGTTTCTGAGCTTCCACCTTCACAACATCCATTATCCTGGCTATGTCTAAATCCTGAGGGCAACGGGTGCTGCAGGTGTAACAAGTGGCGCAGAGCCATGCGGTCCGGGAGCGCAAAACCATATCATCGCGTCCCAATTGAAGGTAGCGCATAAGTTGATGGGGTGTAAGATCAAATTTATCGGCCAGGGGGCAGCCATTGGTGCATTTTTTGCATTGATAGCAAAGATAAACGTTGGTTCCAAGCTCCTTGTTGATTAGCCGCGCAAGTTCACCCATTGTTTACCTCCCGAAATTGGATGAAGGCAATTTTATTTGCCGCTCATACCTGTGGTCTGGGAAGGAGACCAGCCATTTCTGTGATCTGCGGCACGGCTTCTTCCCACTCTATAGCCATTATGTGGACCCCAGCTACGCCTGGGATTTCTTTTACCTGCTGGATTATTTCCACGCAGATCTTTATCCCTTCTTCTTTCTGTTGCTCTTTCGGGGTTTTCCGCATCCTTTCTACAATCTCTTCCGGAACATCCATCCCTGGCACCTTGGTGGCCATGTATTTGGCTGCTCCATAGCTTTTTATTGGTCCAACGCCAGCCAGTATGTAGACTTTCTGGTCAAGGCCCAGGTCCCTGACCCTGTGCATGAATTGGGCAAACTTCGGGACATTGTATATAAGCTGGGTCTGGATGAACTGGGCTCCGGCTTTGACCTTCTTGGCCAGTCTATAAGGGCGAAAATCAAAGGGGTCGGCGAAGGGGTTTTCGGCCGCGCCAAGGAAGAACCGAACTGGCCCCCCTTCAATTTCTTCCCCGTTGGCAAATACTCCTTCTTCCCCCATCTTGTGGACAATCTGGAGCAGCTGAATTGAATCAAGGTCAAATACTCCTTTGGCCTGAGGGTGGTTGCCGAAGCTCTGGTGGTCACCAGTGAGGGCCAGGAGGTTGCGGATGCCCAAAGCATAAGCTCCCAGAAGGTCGCTTTGGATGGCAATGCGGTTGCGGTCCCGGCAAGTCATCTGCATAATGGGCTCTATGCCGAGTTCCAGGAGGATTTTAGCTACAGCCATGGAGCACATGCGCACCACTGCTGTCTGGCAATCGGTGATGTTGACAGCGTCCACAACTCCCTTAAGGTGCTGAGCTTTGCGCTCAATAACGGAGCGGTCGGCCCCTCTGGGTGGCCCTAACTCGCCTGTAACAGCAAAATACCCTTTGGTCAAAATTTTTTCAAGTCGGCTAACAGGGGCATGTTCGCTCATATTTC
>CAZZMI010000020.1:13387-27399 GCA_964655275.1 uncultured Anaerolineae bacterium
ACTTCAAGTCTCACTTCTTCCCTGATTATTTTCCTTGGGCCACCACCACCGGCAGGTCGCCAGTCCTTTGGTTCTATGATTTCCATAAGAACGTTAAGCCGGCCCATGGCTTTTAGTTTCTCGTAAATAAGGTGCCAGGCACAATCTATTTCAGGATTAACTTCGCATTTGCCGTTCTGAGAGCCGCCGCAAGGGCCATTGAGAAGGTTTTTGGAGCATCGGGCGATGGGGCATATGCCCCCGGTAATGGCCAGGACGCAGTTGCCGCATCCAGCACACCGCTCAACGAAAACCCCTGCTTCTATGGGCATTCCCATCATCACGGTGTTGAGGGCCGGGAGGATAATCTTATCAGGGTAACGCTCAGCCATGGCCTGAACACCGACACCGCAGGCCATGGATAGCACAGCATCCACCCCACGCACCATTTCAGCGATGGGGTCTATGAACTCCCATTCGCACTGCCGCTGGACAGTGTATTCCAGCGTTTCCAGGGGTTTCCCTTCCAGCTGGCGGGCCATCCTGAGCTCTGACGCCAGTATTCCTACCTGTTTCTCCCCCCCAGAAAAGTCCACCGTGACACAGGTTCCACAGCCTAAAACCAGAATGCGGTTGAAGGGTGCTACCATTGCTTTTATTTCTTCAAAAGGCTTGCGGTTTGCAATTATCATCTTTTGGCCTCCTTTCGCAATGGATTGGGGCCGAGGCTCTTTATCTTCTCTGTCATCTCGCTTGCCACTTCAGCAAAACGGGCTCCTTCGGCCGAAGACATATAATACATGTTAAGGCGTTCTTCGTCAAGGCCAATTTCCTTCAAAAGTTTCCTGACGTATTGAACTCTCCTTGTAGCTTTTATGTTCCCATCCTTGAAGTGGCAGTCTCCTATCCTGCAGCCCGCCACTATAACCCCATCGGCTCCTTTTTCAAAGGCTGTGAGGATGTGGTGAACATCCACCCGGCCAGTGCAGGGGACTTTTACGATGCGAATGGAAGGAGGATATTGCAGGCGCATTACCCCTGCCAGGTCGGCAGCGCCGTAAGCACAGTAATGGCAAGCAAACGTCACGATTATGGGCTCAAATTCGGACATAGCTCTACCTCATTGTATTGCGAATTCAAAGAGAGCCTCCACCTTGGCTTCAATTTGGTCGTCGCGATAATGCATAAGCTGGATAGCTTTGGCAGGGCATTCAGCGACGCAGATGCCACAACCGTGGCATTGGGCTGGTTCAATGTAAGCTGCGCCCTTTATCCCTCCGGCCCCCGTTAATGTGTGGTCAATCCGTGGGACATTATATGGGCAAACCCGTACGCAGGTGAGGCAAGCAGTGCACTTTTCGGGGCTGACTACTGCTACAACCCCACCTACTTTCAGTGTGTCCTGAGCCAGGATTGTAGCGGCACGCGCGGCTGCAGCCTTGGCTTGAGCTATGGTTTCATCCAGATGCTTGGGCCAGTGGGCAACCCCGGCCATGAATATCCCATCTGAGGCGAAATCCACTGGGCGGAGTTTTATGTGGGCTTCCCAGAAGAACCCTTCGGGCATGACCGGAACTTTGAGGATTTTGCCCAGCTCTTCCGTTCCTTCTGCCGGCACGACCCCCGTGCTCAGAACCAGCGGGTTCGCCTTCAACTCCATCTCTTCACCGATTTCCACATCCCTCACACGGACTTTGAGGGCTCCTTCCCCATCTGGTTCCACCTGAGGCTTCAAAACTTCATCGTAACGGACGAAGATAATCCCCTTATTCCGGGCCAGGGTATAATAACGTTCCCTCAGCCCGTAAACCCTTATGTCCCTGTGCAGGATGTAGATGGGCAAATCGGGGGAAAGTTCTCTAAGTTTAAGGGCGTTCTTAAGAGCCTGGGTGCAGCATATGCCCGAGCAATATTTATCAGCCAGCTCATCGGCGCATTGGATCATAACCACAGGCCCGGAAAAGATTTCTCCCCGGGCAAGCCTTTCTTCCAGTTCCTGCTGAGTAAAGACAGCCGGATGCTGCCCGTAGAGGTAAGACTTAGGCTTATTTTCCATCCCACCTGTGGCCACTATGGTTACTCCGTGCTCCAGGTGGAAACGCTGCCCATCCGGGCCTTCCAGGAGGGAGAAAAAGTTTCCAGCAAATCCTGAGTGTTCAATCACTCTGGTATTGAGGTGAACGGTTATGAGAGGATTAGAAGTTACTTCGGCTACGAGTTTCTTAAGGAAAGCCTGGGGATCATCCCCCTCAAGGGTGTAATAGATACGGCGCAGGTTGCCACCCAGCTCTTTATCCCTTTCTACCAGGTGAACCGGGAACCCCTGGCGGGCAAGGGAAAGGGCTGCCGTCATTCCTGCTACCCCTCCACCTATCACCAGGGCAGATTTGCGGACTGGAACGTCTATGGTGTAAAGGGGTTCGAGCCGGGCAGCTCTGGCTACAGACATCCTCACCAGGTCCTTAGCTTTCTCCGTAGCGTCTTTCCAGTTGTGGGAATGGACCCAAGAGCACTGGTCCCGGATGTTGGCCATCTCAAAGAGGAAGGGGTTAAGGCCTGCCTGCCGGATAGTGTCCTGGAAAAGGGGTTCATGGGTGCGAGGAGTGCACGAAGCCACTACCACCCGGTTCAGGTTATACTCTTTGATGGCTTGCTTGATAAGTTCTTGGGTATCCTGGGAGCAAGTGTAAAGGTTATGGGTGGCATATACCACGCCGGGCAAAGTGCGGGCGTATTCAGTTACTGCCTCCACATCCAGGAAGCCAGCTATGTTGGAACCACAGTGGCAGACGAATACACCAATGCGTGGTTCCTGACCGCGCACATCAATCTCGGGCGGGTAAACGGGTATAGCTACTTCACTACCTCGGGCCTGGGCTAAAAGTTCCCCTACAGAGCCAGCCGCGGCACTTCCTTCCACAACGGAGGAGGGTATATCTTTGGGGCCAGAAAAAACCCCGGAGGCGAAAACCCCTTCCCTCCCGGTTCCGAGGGGGTCAAAGAGAGAATTCTCCACAAAGCCATATTCATTCACTTTTACCCCAAGCCTCTTGGCCAGCTCTTTCACATCTTCAGGTATCTCCATCCCCACCGAAAGCACCACGAGGTCAAAGCGGTCTTCCTTAAGTTCACCGTTTTCCTGGTAGCGGACCAAGACGTCCTTTGTGCGCGGGTCCTCAACCAGGGCCGATACCCGGCTGCGGGTATAAACAATGCCATATTCCTCCCTGGCCCGGTTGAAATAGGCCATATAGCCCTTGCCGAAAGCTCGCATATCCATAAGGAAAATCTGGCAGAAAGTATCAGGTTCATGCTCTTTGGCCATTACTGCTTGCTTAGTGGCATACATGCAGCAGGCTGAGGAACAATAATCACGCTCTTTATCCCTGGAACCAATGCACTGAAGCCAGGCTATACGCTTGGCTTTTTGGCCATCGGAAGGGCGAATTACATGGCCTTCAGTGGGCCCGGAGGCAGAAAGGAGCCTTTCAAACTGGATGGAGGTCACTACGTTGGGGAAACGGCCATAGCCATACTCTTCCAGGATTGATGGATCAAAGGGTTTGTAGCCCGGGGCCAGAACCACTGCACCTACTTCCAGTTTAATAGTTTGCTCCCTTTCCTCGTGGGTTTCCCTGGTTACAGCCTGGGCCTGGCAGGCATAAATACACTCCAGACATTCAGAACAAATGCCACACTGGAGACAACGTTCGGCCTCAGCCCGCGCCTGCTCCTCGCTCAGGGGCAGGACCATTTCCCTGAAAGTGGTCTTGCGCTCATCTAAGGGGATGAGCTGAGGCTCTGCCCTCGGGGCTGGTCTGACTTTGCCCTCTTCTACGAGTTTGAGGGCCTGCTCTTTTGTCCATCTTACCACTTTCCGGGATTTTTGCTCTTCCTTAAGAGGCAACCCCTGAAGGTAGCGATCTATCATTCGGGCAGCTTTGTGGCCCAGGGCTACAGCGTGGATAATAAAGTTGGTCCCGGGCACTATACCGCTTCCGGCAAATATCCCGGGAATCTGAGTCTGGAGGGTTTCAAGGTCGCCGTAAAGCTTATCGTAGGGTGGTTCAAGGAAAGAAAGATCCGAGAGCTGCCCAATAGCTTTTATGACTGCATCCACTTCCAGGGTAAACTCTGTGCCAGGGATGGGGACGCGGCGTTCCTGACCTCCTTCGGTTACGGTTCTAACCCTGACGCACTCCACCCCTGCAACTTTTCCATCCTTACCAAGGATTTTGGTTACGGCTACGCCTTCCAGGAGTTCAACCCCTTCCTTTGCCACTTCTTCCAGTTCCCAGCGGTAAGCTGGGAGCTCCTCCCTGGTGCGTCGGTACATAAGGTAAACTTTTTCGCTCCCCAGCCTTACGGAAACGGCGGCGGCATCAATGGCAGTTATACCCCCGCCGATAACGGCCACCCGGCGGCCAACCTTATGGCGCCAGCCCAGGTTTACTTCTCTAAGAAACTTGAGCGCCGGAATAACTCCTTCCAGGTCTTCTCCCTCTATGTTCAGGCGTCTATCACCACTCACCCCAACGGCCAGGAAAACGGCATCATAACCTTCCTGCAGCAGCTTTTCCGGATTGCGGATAGGAGTATTAAGGCGGAGCTCAACTCCAAGGGCCATTATCTCATCAATATCGCGTTGCAGAATGGCTTTGGGCAGGCGGTGCTCAGGTATAGCTACTCTCATCATGCCCCCAGCCACGGGGAGGGCTTCAAACACCGTTACCCCATAGCCCATAAGGACCAGGTCCCTGGCAGCAGTGAGGCCGGCAGGCCCAGCTCCCACTATAGCCACTTTCTGGGGCCTGGTGCGCGGAACAGGTTTTGGGGGTTCATAGGGCCCATGGGTGTAGACATAATCCACAACAAAGCGCTTAAGGGCCATGATGTTTATGGGCTCATCTATGTAACGGCGGTTGCAGTGTCCCTCGCAGGGGTGATGGCAGGTGCGACCGCAAACGCTGGGGAATGGATTGTCCTCCTTGATGACCCGCAGGGCATCGTGGTAACGGCCTTCCCGTATTAAAGCGATATAGCCCTGAGCCCTTTGCCCTGCCGGGCAAGCATCTCTACAGGGGGCAACACCTTCTTTTTCAACGGCGTAGGCATTGGGGACAGCTTGGGGGTAGCGTTTGTAGATAGCCTTGCGCTGTGATAACCCTCCTTCATAATCGTCGGGCAAGGAGATGGGGCAGACTCTGGCGCAATCGCCACAGGAAGTGCATTTGCTTTCATCTACATAGCGTGGCTTACGGAATATGGTAGCCACGAAGTGGCCCGGTTCCCCTTCTAAATTAACAAGTTCTGCCCCAGTGATTATCTCAATGTTGAGGTTGCGTTCCACTTCCACCAGCCAGGGGGAAAGGATGCACATGGCGCAATCGTTGGTGGGGAAAGTTTTATCCAGCTGGGCCATTCTCCCCCCGATGGCGCTTTCTTTGTCTAATAGGTAAACTTTAAATCCGGCGGCAGCCAGGTCCGAAGCCGCTCGGATTCCAGCCACGCCGCCTCCTACTACCAGGACAGATCCCTTGACCTGGGGCACCGTTGCTCCCTCCTCTTTTTTAAAGGCGGTAGCCTAACCTTTGCGACCGTTTCTAAGGGGGTTAGGCCCTAATTTCCTGAGCCTTTCCACCATTGTATTAACAGCATTAGCGAAAGTTCCTCCCTGCCCACCGGACATGTAGAAGATTTCCACGCGTTCACCTCCAAGGCCAATTTCATCCAAAAGTTTTTTAGCGTATTGAACTCGTCTGGTGGCTTGAATATTACCATGGATATGGTGGCAATTCCCAATTGGGCAGGCTACTACCATTACCCCATCAGCGCCCTTTTCAAAAGCTTCAAGAATATAGCGCACGTCCAGCTTACCAGTGCAAGGGAAGCTGATTAGTTTTGTAGTGGGTGGATACTGGATGCGTAAAGCTCCTGCTGTATCGGCGGCCATATAGCCACAATATATGCAAGTGAAAATGGTTATTTCCGGCTGCTGCACCTTTCACCTCCAGTTAAGGAAGGCCCTCTTTAACTAAAAAGTTAAAAGGCTTCTTCTCAATCGATCAAAATCCTCCAGAGCTTTTCCTGCCCCTATAGCTACGCAAGCCATGGGATTATCAGCCACGTAGCAGGGGACACCAGTCTCCTTGGTGAAGAGCCGGTCTATATTCCTGAGAAGGGCTCCCCCTCCTGTAAGCAACATCCCCCGGTCAATTATGTCCGAAGCCAGCTCCGGAGGTGCTTTTTCCAATACCCTTTTTACCATGCCCACGATAGCCTTAAGCGGCTCCGCTATAGCTTCAGTAACCTCATCAGAGTTTATCACCACGGTCTTGGGCAAACCAGTTACCTGGTCCCGACCTTTTACTTCAGTTTGGAGTTTCTCCTGTAGAGGAAGGGCACTACCTATTTCTATCTTCACCGCCTCAGCGGTGCTTTCCCCTATCTGGAGGTTGTATTTCTTCCGGATGTAAGAAGCTATAGCTTCGTCAATCTTCAGTCCTCCAACCCTTACGGCATCCGCTACCACAATTTCGTTCATAGAGATTATGGCTGCTTCGCTTATCCCACCACCTATATCCACCACCATGTTTCCGGTGGGGGTGTGGACGGGCATCCCGGCTCCCAGAGCAGCCGCCAGCGGTTCAGGAATAAGGTATACTTCTTTGCTGCCGGCCTGGATTCCGGCATCATGCACAGCTCTGGTCTCCACACTGGTTATTCCCACAGGGGCACTTATCATAACTCTGGGCTTGAAGAGGTTAAAACGCCCACAAACTTTCTCCAGAAAATGACGGAGCATGGCTTCTGTTACCAGATAATCGGCAATAACCCCATCTTTAAGAGGCCGAACCACATCAATGCTTTCCGGGGTCCGCCCTTGCATGGTCATGGCCTCTTTGCCGATGGCTACTATCTTCTTTTCTTTCCTGGATATGGCCACTATGGACGGCTCCTGGATTACGATCCCCTTCCCCTTAACGTAGATTATGATATTATAGGTGCCCAGGTCAATGCCGATAAGTTTCTCAAACATTTTCCTCTTCCTCTTCAATCCTGGGTATTTGGAGATGGCGATATCGCTGTGCAATTTTTATTCTGGTTATGGCTTTGCGAAGCCTCGCCTCTGCCTGGGCGAACTCTTCCCTGCTTAGCCTGCCCCTTTCTTTGAGAAGTTCCAGGGCCCTGCGGCGAGCTTCCTCAGCGCGAGCAATGTCAATCTCCTCAGCCCTCTCAGCAGTATCTGCCAGGACTATAACTCGGTCTTTGTAGACCTGCATAAATCCGCCCCCTATAGCAAAGGAGAATTCCTCCTCCCCCTTACGAGCCCTGAGCTCTCCAATGCTTAGAGCGGTAAGAAGAGGGGCATGCTTCGGCAGTATGCCAAGCTGCCCATCAACCCCCGGTGCTAACACTATATCCACTTCATCGGCAAAAACCAACCTTTCTCCAGTGACTATCTCCAGACGAAGGGGCATTGCCCTCTCCTTATCTTAAGGTCTTGGCCTTCTCCACTGCTTCATCTATTGTTCCGATCATGTAAAAGGCTTGTTCTGGAAGGTCATCATGCTTTCCTTCCAATATCTCTTTACACCCCCTGACTGTCTCCTTTATCGGGACGTAAACGCCTGGCCTGCCAGTGAAAGCTTCAGCCACAAACATGGGCTGGGTCAGGAAACGTTGAAGTTTGCGCGCCCTGGCTACAATGAGCTTATCCTCCTCCGATAGTTCTTCAATCCCGAGGATGGCAATTATATCTTGCAAGTCTTTGTAGCGCTGGAGAACCCGCTGCACTTCCCTGGCCACGTAGTAGTGCTCTTCTCCCACAATTCTTGGGTCCAGGATCCTGGAGGTGGAGGCCAGGGGATCAACAGCCGGATAAAGGCCTTGTTCAGCCAGGGAGCGTTCCAGGGCGATGGTGGCATCTAAATGGGCGAAAACTGATACGGGGGCAGGGTCGGAGTAATCATCGGCAGGGACGTAGATGGCTTGGAAGCTGGTGATGGACCCCTTGCGAGTGGAAGTAATGCGCTCCTGAAGTTCACCCATCTCGGTGGCAAGGGTTGGCTGGTAACCTACGGCGCTCGGCATCCTGCCCAGCAGGGCGGAAACTTCCGAACCCGACATCACAAAACGGAAGATGTTATCTATGAAGAGCAACACGTCCATCCCTTGATCCCTGAACCATTCCGCCATGGTAAGGGCCGTGAGCCCAACCCTCAGCCTTACCCCGGGCGGCTCATTCATCTGACCGAAGACCATAACCGTTTTATCCAGCACCCCAGCCCTCTTCATTTCCAGCCAGAGCTCGTTTCCCTCACGGCTTCTCTCACCAACGCCGGCAAAAACCGATACACCGCCGTGCTCAATGGCGATGTTGCGGATCAGCTCCATTATGATGAAAGTCTTGCCAACCCCAGCTCCACCAAAGACGCCAGTTTTGCCTCCTTTGGTGAAGGGAGCTACTAAGTCTATAACTTTTAGTCCGGTTTCAAACACTTCCACTTCCGTAACCTGTTCCTCAAAGGGTGGAGGGGGCTGGTGGATGGGGCGGTATTCATCGGCCTGGACCGGGCCGAGGCCATCTATCGGCTCCCCAAGGACGTTGAAGATCCTGCCCAGTGTTCCTCTTCCCACCGGCACCATGATAGGGGCACCGGTATCGTAAGCATCCATGCCCCGGCGCAGTCCATCCGTAGTATCCATAGCCACACAGCGAACCCAGTTATTGCCCAGGTGCTGTTCCACCTCCACTACAAGGCGCCTGCCATCACCAAGGGGTATCTCAATAGCGTTGTAAATTTCCGGAAGCTCAACCCCCTCCGGAAACTCTATGTCCACAACCGGCCCCATTATCTGTACTACTCGACCCTTGCTTCCTTTTGCCATGCCTTTCACCTCCTTATTTACCACACGATTCCTGCCTTCATAGCCTTAGCTTTGCGCAGAGCTTCTGCTCCTCCGGCTATGTCCATCATCTCGCGGGTTATGTTCCATTGCCTTACTTTGTTGAAGCGAATAGTTAGTTCATTTATGAGCTCCTGAGCGTTTTCAGTAGCATTGCGCATCGCTATCATCCTGGCAGAATGCTCACTCGCTTGTGCTTCTAAAATGGCTTGGTAAACCTGAAGTTCGGTGAAGCGAGGGAGCACTTCTCCCAGGACCGTCTGGGGGTCAGGCTCAAAGATATAGAGGGCAGCAAGCCTTTCTTCAGGGGCGGGCCTCTCTATAGGCAAAAGCTTCTTCAAGGTTGGTATCTGGTTCATGGTAGAAATGAAACGGGTGTAAGCTATGTAAACTTCATCCACCCGCCCCGAAGTGAACTCCTCCATAGCTATCCTGGCTATTGGGGCTATTTCCATAATAGTGGGACGGTCGCGCACCTTGGTGAATTCAGCTATAACGTTGTGGCCATAGCGGAGCATGAAATCCCGCCCTTTTCTCCCCACCGTTATCAATCGGAGCTCAACCCCTTTGTCCATCTGCTCAAGCATGAATTTGGAAGTCTCCCTTAGAATGTTGTGGTTGTAAGGCCCGCACAGGCCTCGGTCGCTGGTTATCAGGATTATTCCAGTAGCCCTTACGGGCCGGACTTCATAAAGGGGGTGTTCAATACCTCCGGGTTGCCCAGCAAGGTAAGTTAAAACTTCCCAGGCCTTCTGAGCATAGGCCTTGGAAGCCATGGCTTGCTGCTGCGCCCTGTGCATCTTGGACGCAGCAACCATCTCCATGGCCCTGGTAATCTGGGAAATGTTGCGGACACTTCTTATGTGACGGCGGATTTCCCTGAGGGTCTCCATTATATCACCACGGTCCTCTTGAATTCTTCAATGGCTGCCCTTAAAGCTTTCTCTGTTTCTTCATCCAGGTCCTTAGTTTCGGCGATGCGGTTCCCTATCTCGGGGTGGTAAGTATCCATCCAGCGGTGGAATTCCTTCTCCCACCTCTGGATTTTGTGCACCGGTACATCATCCAGGTAGCCTTGAGTTCCAGCAAAGATTATCATGACCTGGTGCTCAACGGGCATAGGTTCATACTGAGGCTGTTTCAAGATTTCCTGTAGCCTCATCCCTCTCTCTATAACTTTGCGGGTAGCAGGATCAAGCTCCGAGGCAAACTGGACGAAAGCTGCCAGCTCTCGGAACTGAGCCAACTCCAGGCGCAATTTACCTGCCACCTTCCGCATAGCCTTTATTTGGGCATTCCCGCCCACCCTGGAGACCGAAAGACCCACATTGATGGCCGGGCGAATTCCGGCGTTAAAAAGCTCCGGCTCCAGGTATATCTGGCCATCGGTTATGGAAATGACGTTGGTGGGGATATAGGTGGTGATATCACCGAGCTGGGTTTCAATTATAGGCAAAGCGGTGAGGGAACCACCTCCGTATTCAGGGGCGAGGCGGGCAGCCCTCTCCAGAAGGCGAGAGTGAAGGTAGAAGATATCGCCGGGATAAGCCTCGCGGCCCGGCGGCCGCCTCAGCACCAGGGAGATCTGACGGTAAGCCCAGGCATGCTTTGTAAGGTCATCGTAAACGATAAGGGCATCTTTGCCTGACTCCATAAATTCCTCGCCCATGGCGCATCCGGCGTAAGGGGCAATGTACTGCATTGCTGCCGGTTCCGCCGCCGAAGCTACCACAACAATTGTATGTTCCATAGCCCCGTACTTCTCAAGAGTAGCCACCACCCTGGCCACCTGCGACATCTTCTGCCCTATCGCCACATAAATACAATAGAGGTCTTTCCCCTTCTGGTTTATGATGGTATCAATGGCGATGGCCGTTTTTCCTGTCTGCCTGTCACCAATTATGAGCTCGCGCTGACCTCTCCCTATCGGGATCATGGAGTCAATGGCTTTTATCCCGGTCTGCACGGGGGTGTTGACAGGGAGGCGGGTTACTACGTTAGGGGCTATGCGCTCTATAGGGCGATATTTGGTGGCCCTTATGGGCCCTTTACCATCAATAGGTTGGCCGAGGGCATTAACCACCCTTCCCAGGAGCTCTTCCCCGACCGGAACGGATATGATCCTTCCGGTAGAGCGGGCTATGTCTCCCTCTTGCAGGTGGCTGTAATCTCCGAGAAGGATCACTCCCACGTTATCCTTTTCCAGGTTCAGGGCCATGCCGTAAAGTCCCCCGGGGAATTCCACCAGCTCCGAAGCCATAACCCCGCTCAACCCCCTGACTCGGGCTACGCCATCGCCAACTTCTATAACAGTGCCTATCTCAACGGCTTCTATAGGGGCTTCAAAGGCCTCTATTTGCTTCTTTATCTCCAGGGCTACATCCACTGCCCTAAAAGCCATATATACCTCCTTTCTAAATTTCTCGCCTCAACCTCTCCCTTAAGCTTTCAAGCCTTCCTGCCACGCTCCCATCTATTACTGTATCTCCAACCCTCACTATAACCCCTCCTAAAATTTCGGGGTTGACATCGTAACGGAAGTCCAGGTCAGAGCCAAAGCGGGCTATCAGGCGCGCCTGGAGGGCTCGCTTTTCCTCTTCAGTAAGGGGCACTGCGGTGGTAATGTTAACTACCCGGCGAGCAGCGCCTCCTCTGGATAGCCTGCCAAGTTCATCCAGGATCTCCGGTAAGTAATGGAGGTGGCCTTTGGAAGCCAGTAGTGAGATAAAGTTGCGTATCTCCACAGGCGTCTCATTGCCCACCAGATTATTTATAAGCTCCTGCTTTTCTTGGAAGGGCACATCAGGATCATCCAGCTTTTCCAAAAGGCCATTCTGAGCAATATTGCCCCATAACTGGGCCAGCTTTTTGATCCATCCCTCCAGAGCAGCTTCATAAAAGGCCCTGGCGTAGATATCAGCCCTCTCCCTTCTTTCAAAGATTTTTTCCAATTTCCCCCTCCGGAAATCAATCGGCTTGCTCTAAAGAGGAAAGGAAATCGCTTATGATCTTGCGATGGGCTCTTTCATCAAGAGCCTCTCCCACAATCTTGCGGGCGGTCAAAACGGCCAGGTCTATGGCCTGGCGGCGGATTTCTGCCAGAGCCATCTCCCTTTCCCTCTCCGCCTCCAGCCTGGCCCTCTCAAGGATGCGGCTGGCTTCCAGCTTGGCCTGAGCTATTATATCTTCCTTAAGTCTGTTTCCTTCTTGAGAAGCCTGGACCAGGATTTCCTGGGCCTTTGCTCTTGCCTCCGATAGGATACGTTCAGCTTCAGCCTCTGCCTCAGCCAGCCGCCGCGAAGCCCTTTCCGCATCTTCAAGCCCCTTCTGGATCCTTTCCTGCCTGGTTTTTATGGCATTCAAAATGGGCCTGTAAAGGAATTTATTCAAGATTAAAAGCAACAGTAGAAAATTTATCGCCTGCAGGAAGAGGCCAGGAAGGTTTACCCCAAGCTTTTCCATACTTTATCCTCCGCCAACGAAAATCAGGGCAAGGGCAGTCACAAGGCAATATATAGCTACTGCTTCGGCAAGACCCAAACCCACAATCATGGGGGTAAAAAGTTTATCGGCAGCTTCGGGGTTACGACCTATAGCTTCCATAGCCTTGCTTACCCCCATCCCTATCCCGAAACCGGTGCCTATAGAGCCTATACCCATGGCAAAAGCTGCTCCAAGATTGGCTGCAACTTTAGGGTCCATTTCTTTCCCTCCTTCTTGAATTTAATGTTCCGCCTCATGGGCAGCAGTAGACAATGAAAAGTAAATAGTGCTTAGCACAGTGAAAATTACAGCCTGGATAAGGCCAAAAAGGGATTCCAAAATCATAAATACTGCGGGTATAAGGGGTGGTAGCATTACGAAAATTACTGTTAGGACCACATCACCCCCAAATATGTTTCCGAAAAGTCGTGCTGAGAGTGAGAGGATATGGGAAAGCTCGCTAACAAGGTGGATAGGAGCCATCAATGGCGCAAGGATGGGAGGAGTCACAAATTCCTTAAGGTATCCCTTTATGCCTCTGTAAGCGATTCCAGCTACCTGGACCAACAATACAGTAATGAGGGCCATAGCCAAAGTGGTGTTGAGGTCACTATTAGGGGGGCGGAAGATCGGGACATGATGATAAGTTATGGTGCCGAAGCCTGGCAGCAAACCAAGCCAGTTAGCTGTAAGGATGAAAATGAAAAGGGTCATTATAAGGGGAAAGATAACGCGCCCAACCCTTTCACCAGTTATGCTTTTCACAAAGTTGTAAACCGTCTCTATTACAATTTCCAGGAGGCTCTGAAGGGTACCAGGGACAATGCTCAGGCGTCTTCTTGTCAAAATGGCTAAGGCTATAAGGAGAGCCATAACAACCCAGGTAGTGAGGATAGTGTTTGTAATGGGGAAAGGGCCAAGGTAAAAGAGCTTCTCAGCCCCCATAGAGATTTCATGGAATTCAATCCCCAGCAGTTTCCCTAACATCACTCACACCTCATGAAACAGGTTTGCTTCTGGCATACCACTGGTAAACCTTGTAAAAGATGCGAGAAACCTGATGAAACAAAATACCGGTGATGACTCCCCAGAGATTAAAGCCAAGGTAGCGGATTATAGTATAGCAGAAGGCGAAGAATATGAAAAGCTTTGCGATGAAAAACAAACCAAACAGGCCTCCCAGCCATTTAGGGGCATCGGAAGACAGGATAATTTTCTTCACAGCAAGCTCCGTAAGGAAGCTATTGAACCAGGAACCTGCCGCTCCCGCCAGGAATCCAGCTGCGATCAAAGCAAATTCTTTCATCTCCTCACTATATTAGAAAGGCGATAAAGGTTATAACCTGCTGAAGCCAGCCCCAAGAAGAGGCCAATTATAGTAAAGATTGGCTTAGTACCCAGTTTTCCATCCAGCCACCAGCCTACCCCGATTCCTATAAGGATACTGAACCCTACAGTAAAGCCCAGCTCTGTGATAAACGCCACCACCTGCCATTTTTTCACCGGCTTATCTCCGCAGAAAGTAAACCAAATTTATTATAATCAAGAGCCCCGAAAATGCAAGCCTACGCTAAAATTTGGTTTAGGTCTTATTCCGGGAAAATTCAACGTGAAAAGCGCTTGTTCTATGAGGGCCTTGA
>CAZZMI010000020.1:27499-29076 GCA_964655275.1 uncultured Anaerolineae bacterium
AAAGATGCAAGACTGCGCCGCTTGACGAGATATCGTTATAACAATGTACCGATGGATTATGGAGGGCGTTACATTTACTTGCGAGACAATGAAACGGGCGAGTTCTGGTCGCCTTCTTGGCAGCCCACACGCAGCAATCTGGAAGATTTCAGCTGCCGTCACGGACTTGGATACACCATTATTAGCTCTCGCTACAAAGATATAGAAGCCAGCATTCTTTATTTTGTCCCCTTAGGAGCTGCTCTGGAAATATGGGCATTAACGGTTACAAATCAGCGCGGTAAGCCTCTCCATCTTTCCATTTTCTCAGCAATTGAATTTTGCCTCTGGAATGCCCTTGATGATATGACCAATTTTCAGCGCAATTACAGCACGGGCGAGGTAGAGGTTGAAGATGGAATTATATATCACAAAACTGAATACAGAGAAAGACGCAATCATTTTGCTTTCTTCGCTTGCTCTGAACCCTTAACCGGATTTGACACCCAGAGGGATGTTTTTCTGGGGCCATATAGGGGCTGGGATTGTCCACTGGCGGTAGAACGAGGAGAATCTTTCAATTCCATTGCCAGCGGGTGGGCTCCCATAGGATCTCATCATGTCAGGATAACCATAGGACCAAAGGAATCACACCGGGTCATTTTCCTGCTTGGTTATCATGAAAACCCCTCAGACCAGAAATTTGACCCACCAGATTCCCAGCGGATAAACAAGAAGACCGTTAAACCCATAATTGAGAAATACCTAAATGTGGCTAATGTGGAAGAAGCTTTCAAAAAGCTGCGTGCTTACTGGGACAAGCTGTTGGGGGTTCTGCAAGTTGAAACCCCAAGTGTGCATGTCAATCGTATGGTGAACATCTGGAATGCTTATCAATGTGTGATCACATTCAATCTTGCTCGTTCCGCTTCCATGTTTGAATCGGGCATTGGCAGAGGGATTGGCTTCAGGGATTCCAATCAAGATTTGCTCGGCTTTATACATATGGCCCCAGAAAAAGCCCGGGAACGCATATTTGATCTGGCGGCTACTCAGCTTGAAAATGGTGGAGCTTACCACCAGTACCAACCCCTCACTAAACGTGGCAACGAAGAAATTGGTAGCGGTTTCAATGATGACCCCCTCTGGCTGGTTTTAAGCGTGGCCGCTTACCTTAAAGAGACAGGGGACTGGAGCATTCTTGATAAGCCAATAGCCTTTGAAAACAAACCTGGCACTGAAGCTCCTCTTTATGAGCATCTCAAGCGCAGCATTCGTTATATCCTGGAAAGGTTAGGGCCTCATGGCCTTCCCCTCATTGGCCGGGCTGACTGGAACGATTGCCTGAACCTAAATACTTTTTCCGATAACCCCGATGTTTCTTTTCAGACGGCTCCTCTCAAATCGCTATGATCCCGCCAGAGGAGGAGTAACTACTTACCCACCCGGTGCCGAAGAAAATGCCGGTATTTTCCTGCACCCTAATTTCTGGGTTATAATCGCTGAAGCCCTGACAGGCAACGGGGATCGCGCCTATGAGTACTATGAATGTGAACCCTTTGTCTTTGCTCAGAACGTTTTAAGCGATGAACATCCGC
>CAZZMI010000021.1:0-27968 GCA_964655275.1 uncultured Anaerolineae bacterium
GTTCTCCTGTTTGTGCTATAATTTTTTAAAAACCTCTTAAGGAGGAAGGCCATGAGTAAAAAGTTCTCGTTGGTCTTAACGCTGGTCCTTGCCCTCGCTATGGTTCTATCCGCCTGCAAACCTAAAGCCGCTGAACCCATCAAAATAGGCTTCGTCGGTCCCATTACCGGTAAGTGGGCCTATGAAGGCGAGGGAATGCTCAAAGTTGTCAAGCTCCTTGCCAAGCAGGTGAATGAACAGGGTGGCCTTCTGGGTGGCCGGAAGATTGAAATCGTCCCCTGCGATGACAAAGGAGAAGCCAGTGAAGCGGCCCTCTGCGGTGATAAGCTGGCTGCCGAGAAGGTAGTCGCCGTCATTGGAAGCTACGCTTCCACCTGTACTGAACCCCTCTCCAAAGTCCTTAATGAGAAAAACATCCTCCAGATCACTCCTTCCTCTACCGCTACTGTGTTGACCACGAAAGGCTACAAGCAGTTCTTCCGCACCTGCTTCCTGGATGACAAGCAGGGTCTCTTTGCCGCTGAGTTCTTCATCAAGAAAGGATGGAAAAAGGCAGCTTTCATCCACGATAACTCCACTTATGCCAAAGGTCTGGCGGAGTGGGCCAAGAAGTATTACGAGGAAAGGGGTGGCACTACGGTTCTGTTTGATGCCATAACCCAGGGCGAGCAGGACTTCACCCCAATGCTGACTAAGATCAAGGCTGCTGCTCCCGATGTGGTTTACTTCACGGGTTATCACCCTGATGGCGGTCTCCTTCTCAAGCAAGGCTATGAGCAGGGTATCTTCCCCAAGATCCAGTTCACTGCCGGAAACGCTTGCAATAACCCCGAGTTCATTGAAATTGCTGGCAAGGAGGCTGCCGAAGGCGTTCTGGTGAGCACTGAGCCGCTGCCTGGCGACCTGCCTTATCCTGAGGCTAAGAAGTTCATTGAGGACTTCAAGAAGGAATATGGGGAAGAGCCTGCCAGCATCTGGTGGATAATGGCTGGCGACGCCTTCAAAGTTATCGTGGAAGCCATAAAGGCCACCAACTCCACCGACACTAACAAGATGGCTGAATACCTCCACACCAAGTTCAAGGATTATCCCGGCCTTACCGGGCCAATCCTGGGCTTTGATGAGAAAGGTGACCGCCTCGGCACCATTCACAAATTCTACATCATAAAGGACGGCAAGTTCGTGCCTTATGAGTAAATAATTCAGGGGAGGGTCCTATTGGCCCTCCCCTTAAAAGCTATCGCTGCAAAACGCAAGGGGGGAGGTTATTCTCCCCCCCTTTTAAAAGGTTTTGACCAGGGAGGGGCAATGGATATTTTCCTTCAGCAGTTGATTAATGGGATCACCATAGGCTCTTTCTATGCCCTTATCGCTCTCGGTTATACTATGGTTTACGGTGTGCTCAAACTTATAAACTTTGCTCACGGTGACCTTTTCATGACCGGTTCTTACCTCGGGCTGACTCTTATATCCATGCTTATTGGCGCTGGCTTGGGGAATCAAGCCCTCCTTCTGGCCCTGGTTGGGGTCTTTATCGTCGTAATGCTAATAGTAGCGGGGCTTGGAGTCGGAATTGAGAGGATAGCTTACAGGCCTCTGCGCAGGGCAAGCAGGCTTGCCCCCGTGGTCTCAGCTCTTGGGGTTGCTATTGCCCTCCAGAACTCCGTCATGCTCATTTACGGCCCCCGTTACAGAGTCTATCCAAGAGGGGTGATACCCCCTGTCTACTGGCAGATTGGAGGTCTGCAAATCAGCCTCCTGCAGGTTTTTGTCCTTGTCCTTTCCCTGGTTCTGATGGCTGCACTTTATTATTTCATCCATTACACAAGGCTCGGGACAGCCGTAAGGGCCACGGCTCTGGACCACGATGTGGCCCGGCTTATGGGGATAGATGTTGATGCTATAGTGCGGCTAATCTTCATAATTGGTCCGGCTCTTGGGGCCGCTGGCGGTATAATGGTGGGTTTATACTACGGACGTATAAACTTCACCCTCGGATGGGGTTATGGCCTGAAAGCTTTCACTGCAGCTATATTAGGAGGGATTGGCAATATTCCGGGTGCTATGCTGGGGGGAATGCTTCTGGGAATTTTTGAAACCCTGGCTGCTGGGTTCATCCCGCAGGGAGGTGCATGGAAAGAAGCCATAGTCTTTTTAATCTTAATCCTCATACTTATAATCCGCCCGAGAGGGATCCTCGGCGAAAGGGTGGCTGAAAAACTCTAAAAGGGGTGGAAGGATGAAAGCCGTGTTAAATTACCTCAGGAACCTTGACCGTCGTGTCCTCTACGGAGCACTGATAGCGGGTGCACTCCTTATCCCCGTAATAATCCGGAACGATTACTGGATTTCTGCTCTGGTATTGTTCGGAATATGGGCTATCCTGGGGCTAAGTCTTAACATAATTGTGGGATATGCCGGACTTTTCCAGCTCGGTCATGCAGCTTTCTGGGCTGTTGGTGCTTATACCACCGCCATCCTCAACATTTACCTTAAAGTCCCCATCCTGGTGTGCATGCCCATAAGTGCTCTGGTGGCTGCTTTCTTCGCCATCCTTATTTCCAGGCCTATCCTTCACTTGAGGGGCGATTACCTTTGCATAGTAACCATAGGCTTTGGGGAAATTGTGCGCCTTTTCCTTTACAATGACCCCTTTAAGATTACCGGTGGGGTTAACGGTTTAAGGGGAATAGCGAGGCCTTCCATCTTTGGGCTGGAGATAAATACCCCCACTGCCTATTACTATTACGTGCTTTTCTTTGTGCTCATAACCATCCTGGCAATGCAGAGGTTGGAGAATTCAAGATTGGGGAGGGCATGGAACTACATTAGAGAAGATGAGCTGGCTGCGGAGGCTATGGGAATTGATACGGTGAAAGCTAAGCTTTTAGCTTTCGCGCTTGGTGCAGCCTGGGCCGGAGTAGCCGGTAATATCTATGCCAGCCGGTATACAGTTATTGCTCCTGAAACCTTCAGCTTCTGGAACTCTGTGGTGATGTTTTGTATAGTGGTCCTGGGAGGGACCGGGTCCATTCCTGGGGTTTTCGTAGGAACTGCGGGGATGATCCTGCTCCCCGAACTTTTGAGGACTATCCTTTCGTCCATCCTGGAGTGGAGGCTTCTTATATTCGGAATAGCCATGGTGGCTATGATGATTTTCCGCCCTGAGGGGCTTTGGCCTCACCGTCGTTATCGCCTTGAACTGCGCCGGGAAGAGACTTCTTCTTAATCCTTGGAGGTGGAAATGGCTCTACTTGAGGTCAGGAATTTAACCAAAAGCTTCGGCGGACTTGTAGCTGTAAATGATGTAAGCTTCCATGTGGACGAAGGAGAAATTCTGAGCATGATAGGCCCAAACGGGGCTGGTAAAACCACCATCTTTAACCTCATAACCGGCGTCTTACCTCCCGATAAAGGGGAAATACGCTTCAATGGCCGCAATCTTGTGGGCCTTCGCCCCCATCAGATAACAGAGCTTGGTATAGCCAGGACTTTCCAGACCATAAGGCTTTTCCCCAACCTTACGGTTCTGGAAAACGTGATGGCAGGGTTGCATTGCCGGACCAAAGCTGGCCTTTGGTCTTCCCTGTTCCAGACAAGAGTTCAGCAGGAGGAGGAAAAGTTCATAAGGGAGAAAGCTTTGGAATATGTCCGTTTCATGGGCCTTGAAGGATTGGAGTTTGAGTTGGCTAAAAACCTGCCATATGGACTCCAGAAAAGGTTGGAGATAGCCCGTGCTCTGGCTACAAACCCTCGCATCCTTATGCTGGATGAGCCTGCTGCTGGCCTCAACGAACAAGAAACTTCCGAACTTATGGAAACCATAACCAAGCTTAGAGACCAAGGAATAACCATTTTCTTGATTGAGCACGACATGAAAGTGGTGATGGGCATTTCGGAGCGGATAATCGTGCTGGATAACGGCTACAAAATTGCAGAAGGAACGCCTGAGGAAATTCAGAACAACCCACGGGTGATTGAAGCTTACCTGGGCAAGGAGGAGTGAGGATGCCCCTGCTGGTTCTGGAGAACGTGCACACTTATTACGGAAACGTCCATGCCCTCAAAGGTATATCTCTAACGGTAGAAGAGGGGGAAATCGTAACCCTTATAGGGGCCAACGGCGCAGGCAAGACCACCACATTGAGGACTATTTCGGGTCTTATCAAGCCAAAAGAAGGCAGGATAATATTTGATGGCCAGGAACTCAACAAAATCCCGGCCCACAAAATAGTATACATGGGCATATCCCATGCCCCAGAGGGGCGGAAAATCTTCCCCACCCTTACAGTGGAAGAAAACCTCCTGCTGGGAGCTTACAGCCTTGGCAACGACCGCAAGGCCATTGAAGCCAACAAAGAGCGGGTATTTGCCCTCTTTCCCCGTCTGGCAGAAAGGAGGAAGCAACTGGCGGGAACCCTCTCCGGTGGTGAGCAGCAAATGCTGGCTATAGGAAGGGCATTGATGTCAAGGCCACGCCTTCTCCTTCTGGATGAGCCATCCCTGGGCCTTGCTCCGATGCTGGTCAAAGCTATCTTTGAAACCATAAAGGAGATAAACCGGCAGGGCGTAACAATCCTTCTGGTGGAGCAGAACGCAAGAGCCGCCCTTAAGCTCGCCCAAAGAGCCTATGTGCTGGAGACGGGGCGAATAGTCCTGAGCGGTCCTTCCCATGAGCTTATAAAGGACGAAAGGGTCCGTAAAGCTTATTTAGGGGAGAGGTAGAATGAACGCAAAAGAAGACATCCTCCGCAAGACTATAGAAAGCATCATGGAAGACGAAAGGTTGCGCTCCAACTTCACCGATCACGAGGCCCAGGTGGTTTTGGGATGGGCTACTCACTGGCTTGAAAAGAAAATCCTTGAAGCTCCGGAAGAAGAAGTTGAGGAAATAGCCACGCGGGAGAAAGAAAAAGTCAAAAATCTCATCAGCTCCCTTAACAACATGCTCTTATATACCCGCTTACCTACGATGGCCCTGGCCATGGGCCTTGTGGAAAAACACCTTACTCAAGGCGTGCCCTTTTCAACAAGGGAAATCTTAGAGTGGATTACAACTTTGGCTGAGTTGATATGGGAAAAAAGAAGGGCTTCCTTCTAACAGCAATTCTAACCATTGCAATCCTCGCCCTTTTGGCGTTTCTCCTTCTGGTGCTTCTCTTACCAGCCCGCGAAGAGGAAGCAGGCTATCCTACACCCACCCAAACGCAGAAAGCTGAAGGCTGGTATAAAGTCTATTTCACTTCCCCAGGTTCCGAGCCAATAGATAAAGGGCTTGAGGAGTTCCTTAAACAAGCCCGTTACTCCATTGACGTAGCCATCTATCAGCTGGATTTGCCTGCAATAGTCCAGGCTCTTATAAATGCTCACCGTAAAGGGGTTAAAGTGCGCGTTGTAACGGATCTTGATGATGTCCTTGAGCATCCGAAGGAGGCAGCATCTTTCCTGGAGCTCAAGCGGGAAGGAATTTCAGTAGTGGGGGGTAATACAACGGGCATAATGCATAATAAGTTCGTGGTGGTAGACCGCCGGGCTGTTTGGACAGGCTCGTGGAATTTTACCCTGAACGATACTACCCGTTATGACAACAATGCAGTGCTGATTTACTCCCCTGAACTTGCCCAAAATTACCTGGTAACCTTTGAGAAAATGTTTGTGAAAAAGCAATTTGGTCCCAAGCGGAAACCTGGGGACACAAACCCCTATCTTGTTATAAGTGGCACCCCCGTTGAAAACTACTTTGCCCCTGAAGATGGCGTCGGAAGTAAAATCGTGGAGAAACTCAAGCAAGCAAATTCCTCAATTTACTTTATGGCCTTTTCCTTTACCGATGACCGGATGGGTGAGGTCCTGCGGAAGAAAGCAAAGGAAGGCGTTTTGGTCCGCGGGGTTTTTGAAACCACAGGCTCTGAGACGAAATACAGTGAGTATGGGGCTTTGCTCAGGGCTGGGATTGATGTCCGGCAAGATGGTAACCCTTATCTCATGCATCACAAAGTCTTTGTAATTGACGAGAAGATTGTCATAACCGGCTCTTTCAACTTTTCAGCCAGCGCCGATGAAAACAACGACGAAAACATAGTTATTATAGAAGACCCGGCCTTAGCAAGGGCCTATCTGGCTGAATTCCAGCGGGTTTACTCGGCAGCTAAGCGATAGGGAGGCGTGGAATGCCTGAAGAGATTGATCTGGAAACTTACTGTGAGGAAATTGATTCCCTTATAAAAGAGGGAAAGAGCGAGGAAGCTATTGCTGCTGCTCGCCATATCCTCTCTTTTTACCCCAAGTTCATTGAAGCTTACCAACTTCTGGGCAAGGCTTGCCTTGAAAAAGGCGACTTAGCCGGTGCAGCTGAGATGTTCTTGAGGGTTTTGGGGGCTGATCCAGAAAACTTGATAGCCTATATCGGCTTGGCTGATGTTTACAAAGCCGAAGGCAAAATAGAACAAGCCATATGGTTTCTGGAAAAGGCAATAGACCTGGAACCAGCTCATAAAGAGCTGAAAAAGGAGTTGGAAAACCTTTACCGGGAAGCAGGGATAGCTGAACTCATTCCCCATTATACCCTTGCCGGACTTGGTCGCACCTACATTAAAAGCGGACTGCTGGAGCAAGCTGTCCAAACTTTAAACGAAGCCCTGGAAAGGGAACCCAACAGAGTTGACCTGCGCGTGAGCCTGGCTGAGGCTCTGTGGCGGATGGGAAGGCGTCTGGAGGCAGCTCAAACTTGCCTTGAAGTTCTGGAAGTTTTACCTAATTGCCTTAAGGCCAATTTAATACTGGGCTATATATGGAGCTCCATAAACCCTGGCGAAGCCAGAGTAAAGCTTGAGCTCGCCCAGGCCCTTGACCCATTTAACCGGAAAGCATGGGAACTTTTCGGCAGAGATAGCCCTCTTCAGCCTCGCCGGGTCAAGATCCCCAGGTTTGAACCTGCTCCCCCTGAAGAGGAAAAGGTATTCCCCGTCTGGCCCGAAATGGTTAAAGAAGAGCTTTTAACTGCACCTGAATTTGAGGAAGAAATAACCCCCGAGGAATTTCCCCTGAAAGCTGAAGAGGAAGTGCCAGTAGAAATCCCACCCTGGTTTGAGGAAAAGGTGCCTGAAGAGTTGCCGGAAGAACTTCCTCCATGGCTCAAGGAGGAAGTTGCCGGACCTCTCGGACTTGAAGAAGCTGAATTCCCCGAGGAACTTCCTCCATGGCTGAAGGAAGAATTACCCCCTTTGCAGCCTGAGGAGGAGATAGCGATTAAGGAGGAACTTCCCCCATGGCTCAGGGAAGAAGTTCCTCATCTGCGACCTGAGGAGGTAACAGAAGAGGAAATTTCAGAGTTGCTTTGGCCTGAAGAAGAGGTGGAAACTTTTCCTGTGCCCTCTGAGGAAGCTCCTTCGCCTGAGGAGAAAGTTGCTCCTCCAGAAGAATTGCCTTCCGTGGTTCTTCCTTCCTGGCTTGAAGAGGAAGCCCCTGCTCCGGAAGAATTGCCTGGCGAAGGTATTCCGTCCTGGTTTGAGGAGGAGGTTGCAGCTCCGGAAGAGTTGCCGCCCGAAAGAATTCCTCAGTTGGAGGAGGAAGCACCTGCGGCTCCCGAGATTATACCTCCATCCTGGATAGAAAGTCTCAAACCACTGGCGGAAAGCTTCCTGGAGGGGGAGGAGGAAATTGCCCTTGCTACCGAAGCTGAAATGGCTGTAGAGGAAGAGAAAAGGCCTCCTGCTCCCAGGCCAAAGCCGAAGGGAGCAGAAGAACTCCTTGAAATCGCACGGGCTCGGGCTAAAGAAGGGGCCTGGGAAGAGGCCTTGAATTACTACCGGAAGCTTTCCAGAAACAAAAAGTACCTGGAAGAAGTGAGCAGAGATCTGGAAAAGGCCCTTAAGGAAGGAGTAGTCAGGCGGGAACTTTTTGAACTTCTCGGAGACATTTACCGGGAGAGGGGACTGCTGGATCAGGCCCTGGAATTTTACAGGAAAGCTATCCTTAGCTCTTAAATCCTCTGAAGCCTTCAAAGGAGGAAACGCCATGGAACGAAGCCTCATCATCATAAAACCTGACGGAGTCCAGAGAGGCCTCATAGGGACTATTATTTCTCGCCTTGAGAACAGAGGCCTTAAGATTGTGGCGATGAAGATGATCCAGATGGATGAAGAGCTGGCCCGTCGCCATTACGCAGTCCACGAAGGGAAACCTTTCTTTGAGAGCCTGATAAAATACATAACTTCCGGCCCTGTGGTGGTGATGGTGGTGGAAGGCCCCAGAGCCATAGAAATCGTGAGGAAAACCATGGGGGCTACTAATCCTGCTGACGCTTCCCCCGGCACCATCCGGGCCGATTTTGCCCTGGAAATTGGCCGGAACCTCATCCACGGCTCCGATTCCCCGGAGACTGCCGAAAAAGAGATAAACCTCTTTTTCCACCCTTCCGAGATCCTTTCCTACACCCGCGATACAGACCGCTGGATTTTTGAGATTTGATCGGGAGGGCTAAAAATGGATTTCGCGCTCAATGAAGAGCAGGAAATTTTCCGCAAAACGGTGAGGGAATTCGCTGAAAAGGAGATTATGCCCAGGGCTCAGGAGATAGACCAGAAAGGCGAGTTCCCATGGGACATTATAAGGAAGATGGCAGACCTTGGCCTTATGGGTCTGCCATTCCCTGAAGAATATGGCGGGGCAGGAGGGGATGCCATCTCTTATGCCATAGCTGTGGAGGAAATTGCCAGGGCCTCAGGCTCAGTAGCCATAACCTACTCTGCCCATGTGTCCCTCGCCTGTGCCCCCATTTACCTTTTCGGAACGGAGGAGCAGAAAAGGAAATACCTTATCCCGCTGGCCAGGGGAGAAAAAATAGGAGCCTTTGGCCTTACAGAGCCAGGAGCAGGAAGCGACGCTGCTGCCATCAAAACCAGGGCTGTCCTTGAAGGAGACGAGTGGGTAATAAACGGCCAGAAAATATTCATTACCAACGGCTCTGTAGCCGATGTAGTGATAATAGCTGCGGTTACCGATCCGGCCAAGGGGAAGAAGGGCATTTCTAACTTCATTGTGGAGAAAGGCACTCCAGGCTTTCGCATCGGAAGGGAAGAGGATAAGATGGGTCTGAGGGGCTCAGTCACCTCCGAGCTGATCTTTGAAAATTGCCGCATACCTAAGGAGAATTTGCTCGGCAAGGAGGGGGAGGGCTACAAACAGTTCCTCATCACCCTTGATGGTGGGAGGATAGGCATTGGGGCGATGGCTGTGGGCCTGGGGATGGCAGCTCTGGAAGCGGCGGTAAAATATGCAAAGGAGAGGGTTCAGTTTGGTCAGCCCATTGCCGAATTCCAGGCCATCCAGTGGATGCTTGCTGATATGGCCACTGAATTAGAAGCAGCGAGGCTCCTTGTTTACAGGGCGGCCTGGCTTAAGGAACGAGGGCAACGCTTCACCAAGGAAGCAGCAATGGCCAAGCTCTTCGCTTCCGAAGCAGCCGTAAGAGCGTGCTACAAAGCCATTCAGATCCACGGAGGTTATGGATATACCAGGGATTACCCGGTAGAGAGACTTTACCGGGACGCCAGGTTGACCACCATAGGGGAAGGGACAAGCGAAATCCAGCGCCTAGTAATAGCCAGGCATATCTTGGAAAGCTTTTAATCCCCCATTAGCCTAACAGGAGTTTATGGACTCCCTCTTAAGCTGGGCAAAGCGTTGATAGAGGCCCCCAAAAGAGAAAGGATGCCTAAGAGAACCCCCACATGCAAATACATCCCGTGAACGTAAAGGTTATCAAAGAAATTGTGGACTGCCAGATGGGTAAGACTACCGATAGTGCCAATTATCAATGCTTTTTCCCATCCTGTGTGTAAGCTCAAAGCCTTCAAAGCCTGCGCGAAAACCCACCCCCAGAAGAAAAGGTAAGCCAGAAGCCCAATAAAACCCGTCTCGGCGGCAATGTTAAGGTAATAGTTGTGGGCATGGCCCAGGGGTTCAGGCCAGCGGGGTAAAGCATAGCTGCGATAAACGGGTTCATAATTGCCTATCCCTACCCCAAGCCAGAAATGATCCCTCCACATTCTCAAAGCCGCATCCCAGTGGGCAAGCCTTTCTATAACGGCGTAATTTTCATCGGTGACTTCTGCAGTCCTCAAATCTTCCAGGCCAGGTGTAAAGGCTAAATCCTGAAACCTGACCAGGAACCATTCCAGTGGCGGCCTTATCAGCATGCCCAGGATTAGGATCAGCAGACCCAGGCCAAGAGCGAACCTTTTATCCATGAGCAATGCCAGAACTATCAGCGCCGAAATTGCCCCAAGCCATGCCCCCCTTGACCAGCTCATGAGCAGAGCGCTCCCCGTTACCCCCGCCGCGATGAGGCAGGCCAATCCAGAACTCAAGCTTCTATCCAGGACAAGACCAAAGCTCGTGGCCAGAGCCAAAGGCATCACAAGCCCCATGTATCCTCCGAAGGGATTAGGCTGCATGAAATGCCCGTAAGCTCGCACGAATCTTCCCATAACGGTAAAATGCTCCGGACCTGAGCCAGTTAAAAACTGATACACCCCCAGAAGACCTTCAATAGCGCCTGCCAGGAGGAGGCTTCCCACAACCCACGGCATTTCTTTCCGCCCCACGATTGTGCAAACGACGAGGTAAACAAGCAGGACCTCACCCCATTTTAGAAGTTCTTTCAGAGAATACTCAAGGGAGGAAGCCTGCAGGGTGGAAAAAGCCATCACTCCGTAAAGGATTAAGAAGGGGAAGAGAAAGGGGCCAGGACTACGCCATTCTTCCTTCAGTACAGATTTTCTCGCCAGCCATACTATCACCAGCAACAGCACCATTAATTCAGTAAGGCCAACTTTGGCCGGCCCTACGGAAAACTCCCGGATAGACCCGAGAGGGATGCTAACAGCTAAGAAAGGGAAGATGGCTACGGGATGTAATAGCCCGACTGTAGTTAAAGTTAGTGCCCCCAGCAGGGCTATGGACCATTTTATCGGCAGAAGCAGGATCACCAACCCCGTTGCCAGGGCCAGAAGCAACCCCTTAAGGTGCACGATAGGTTCCTCTCACTATTGCATCGGTCATCTTAGCAACCCGGACCATTTCCTTCACATCGTGCACTCTTACGATATCGGCTCCGGCAGCTATGCCGAGGGCTACTGTGGCTGCAGTTCCCTCTACCCTCTCGCTCGGAGGTAGGTTGAGCACATACCCGATCACCGATTTCCTGGAAGTTCCCAGGAGTATGGGCCTGCCCAGAACTTTAAGTTCTCCCAGGCGCCTGAGTATTTCCAGGTTTTGTTCCACGGTCTTCCCGAAGCCTATGCCAGGGTCCACTATGATTTTTTCAAAGTCAACGCCGGCCTCAAGGGCGAGGTTTATACTATATTCCAGCTCCTTGACTATATCGGCCATAAGGTCACGATACTCAATCCCCACGTATCGGCCACCGAGGCGCTCTTCCTGAACTGCATTTTTGGGGTGTGAGCGGTTGTGCATTATAACCACCGGAACTTTATATTCAGCCACCACCCTGGCCATATCGGGGTCCATCCTGAGCCCCCACACATCGTTGACCAGGCTGGCCCCGGCTTCAATTGCTTCCCGGGCTACTCTGGCTTTATAAGTATCAATGGAAATAGGCACATCCACTTCTTTAACCAATCGTTCGAGGACTGGCATGACTCGGCTTAACTCCTCCTCTTCCGAAATAGGCTGTGAACCAGGCCGGGTTGATTCACCACCAATATCCAGAATATCAGCTCCCTCCTCCACAAAGCGAAGGGCCTGCGCTACAGCTCCCTCAACATCCCCTGCCAGGCCATCTCCGGAAAAAGAGTCAGGGGTAACGTTTATTATCCCCATGATGTAAGTTCGTTCCCCCCAGACAAAGGTTTTATTGCCGATCTGCATTGGTTTAAGGTTCTCGCCGTGGTAATTCTTCATAGCCAGCTCTAACTCTGCGGCAATGTTTTTGAGGGATTCATCGGGGAACTGGCGCAGGGAGGAAATCAAAGCCTCAAGCTGGGCTATTGTGCCCATAAGGATAACATCGGTTGGAGCCGCAGCGCCAAAGTACACAGCCGCCGAAATAGCTCCTTCGCCACCGAGCCTCAGCATTTCCTGCTTGAGGATATGGGCCGCATCATGGCTAACCCCCTCCAGCTTTACCGCTCTGAAAAACCCTTTGGGGAGCATTTGCTGGAGCCCTTCATGGTCAACCCCTATTTTCTCCAGCTCTTTCCTGAGGCTTTCAGGGGTTGAATACTCCAAAATCCGTGCGCTGAACCTGCGCATCCTTGCACCTCCTCAGGAATGTGGCTTGATTATACCAGAAACTTCCGGGCCCCATCAAGTGTTTTTACTGTAGAAAACGGTGGCGCAGGGGTAAGCCACCAATGGTTCTGGCAAAAATTAGAAACCTTATCGGGGGGGGAGAGATGAAATTTGCGGTAGTCGCCAGGGATAAACAGCCACTCAGGGATGCTTTAGCGGAAAAGATCGTAGCCCTTTTGCAATCAAAAGGGCACATCCTTTCTGATGAAAATGACCCGGAAGTTGGCTTGATCCTTAACCTTACCGATGCGTATGAGCCAAGGCCATACCGTCGTAAATCCAAAGGGGTGTTCGTAGCAAGCCTTGCAGCAGTGGAAGAGTTGCCTGAGAATGCCCATCGCGCTGCTTATACTGTGCTGGTCCGAAGCCTATCAAACCTTGTCCTCTATGCTCACGTTAAAGGTGATAGCCCTGATATTTACTTCACCACCCTTGAGGCTGGTTTCTACAAAGTGCCGTGGGACCCGGAGGAAGTTTACAACCACTTGATGCCTCTGGCCTGTTCTACGCTGGTAATAGAAAACGAAATCACTCCTGACCTGCCTCCGGCATACTGGAATGGTACTCCTGTTACAGAAAAGCTTATACGCTACGGGCAAGAACTGGATAGGATGGGAGTTCTTCCCGCTCCGTTCCCTATACATGAACTTTTATCGGAGAGAGATTTACGGCATGTTTACCTGCTTTACGGGATAACTGGCCTCAGTTACGGCAACCTCAGCGCCCGCGAAAACATACCGGAACTGGGGGAGACCACTTTCTGGATGACGGCTCGGGGGGTCAACAAAGCCAGGCTTTCCAAAATAGGCAAAGACATTGTGCTCATAAAAGGCTTTAATCCGGAAAACAACTCCATTCTGGTAAGCGTCCCCCCCGATTACGATCCCAAAGTTCGGGCGTCGGTTGATGCTATAGAGCATTACCTTATTTACTCAACTTTTCCTGAAGTTGGAGCGATAGTTCATGCCCATGCGTGGATGGAAGGGGTAACCCCCACTCGCCAGAATTACCCTTGCGGGACGAAAGAGCTGGCTCAGGAAGTGGTTAACGTTCTCAAGAAGGCCGAAGACCCTTCCAGGGCTGTGGTGGGGCTTAAAAACCATGGCTTGACCATAACAGGGCGGGATCTGGATGAAATTTTTGAGCGCATAAGGGGAAAGCTCCTCACCCAGGTTCCCATGATGCCCTGAGGTGCTTCTATTTGGCGGCCCAACGGCACCGAGCTCAGCCGCGAAGCGGATCGGCTTGATGCGTGCGTTAGCCTGTGCCAACTGATTGAAACGAAACAAGTTTATGGCTTCTTGCCGCGAACATAGATATAGAAAATCGCATTGCCCAAACTAAAATTTGGGTAAATTCGCTCACCAAAGCGTCAAAGGTGCTATCAGGGAACGGTCAACGATATGCTCTATCCTTTGCTCTTGCGCCTTTTGGCGAGCACATTCTATACCAACGATTTTGCCCTGTTTCATTCTTCTCGCCAGCCAAAACGCCACATCGCCGCCAGCACTGCACAAAACGAGGATGTTTTTGCCATCCAGTGGCTTCAAATCCGTCTCGAACCGCTCCAGCACGGGGGATAACAAGGCTATTTTTTGCACTCCTTGCGCGCGGATGAGCCAAAGCGCCGACAGGCGCTGTCAGCTCTATCCGCAGGTTGGGCCGCGAGGCGGCTCTCCCTTCCTCCCGCTTCCGGCCTACGCCCATACACCAGCGGTTTCTCCTTGAGAACATTATAGCGCAAATAAGCTAAGTTGATCCACTGGGAAAGCACCTTGTCTCCCTCCAGCGCGCAATCCGCAATGCTGCCCGGGCTGCCGGCTTCGGGGAAAACGCTTTGGACAAGAAGCTTGCCCGAACCTTTTACTCCCTCGTCCCTACCAGGAAAACAGCTCGCCAGGGTTTGTATCGGCTGAAGAACACGTCCCTCCGGATTATCCTGTCCCCTTCTCTGACAATGCGCCTTATCTCCACATCCAATCCATCTACAGGCCACTCCACCTGCTTTACAACCCCCTTTGGAAGGGTGGGGTCAGGACGATATTCCGGAGGGCCATGGGGGACGAGGTTGGAGGTGAAAGGCCCTTCCATTTCCACGGTCCGCCCTGTTGAGGTGCTGTAGAATTTGAAGGTGAGTATACCCTCTTTCTCGTCTACTTCGCTCTCAATCAAAAGGTAATAGGGGGTATCATTCCGGAACTTCAGGTCCACCCAGGGGATGTAGACAGTGGCATCCATCCCTACAGGCGGCTCATACCAGCGAACTCTGAAAGCATGGGGATACCTTTCAATAATTTCGTATCCGCCCCAGAAGGCAGCTCTGAAGATGGTGGAAGAGACCTGGCATATCCCTCCGCCCACATCGGGGACAGTAGCTTCGCCCCAGATTATGAGGGATTCTTCATAGCCATCGGCGGCAGTCACAGGGCCAAGGTATTTGCCGAAAGAGAAAATCTCGCCAGGCGGGATAACTATCCCATGAAAGCGGGAGGAAGCAATTTTTATGTTTTGAACCCTGCCAGGGGATGACCCTTTAAAGTATGTGGTTCCGGTTGCTACCAGCTCCTTTATGCCCAGCTTCGGAGCATCTTCTGTAGAGACTGCAGGCTTGATGATTTCCACCGGGAGCTCTATCTCTTTTTGCCCCTGGATAAGAGCGTAGCGGATGGCTTCAACAGCCTTTTCTATCTGAAGTTTGTATCCATCCTGGCTGTAGACAATAGGAGTGAGCTTGCCTGTAGCAGGGTCAAAGTCAAAGCGAGCTTCCCTTGGCTCCCGGTCTATGTATGTTGAGAGTCCCTGGAGGAAAGCTTTTACTGCTTCCTCATCCACATCCACTTCTATCCTGGTGCGATTGGTTCCAGCCGGGATTTGGCGGAATCTGAGCCAGGAAGCGATGGTGGCTGGTTCTACCCCCCAGTATCTATCCTGAAATCGGAGGATAATGGGGGAGCGCAAAATTTCCTCCACCTTTGTGCGGGCTGAAGAGGTTTCGGCCCCGGAGGCAGGAATAATTCTTGCCACTACTTCTACCTCACCAGGTTCCATGGAGGCTATTTTCTCTTCCACTTTCCTGAGGGTAGCTTCTATGTCCACTTCTAAGCCATCCCTTGGAGTGATCTCCAATACTGAAAGGTCTGGCCCTACTTTGAGGTTCCCATCCCTGGAAGGCCGGTTCAGCTCGCTGGCAATCCTGTTAATGAGGGCGAGGGTTCTACCCCGGTTAATTCTCACCACAGGGTAAAGGTTTATCCCCCTGACAAGGGCAAGGGCCTGGGCCTTAATCCTCTCAAGGAAAGGCCCCTCTCTACCGATTTTGTAAGCCAGCAAAGAGGTTGCCTCAGCATCAACGACTGCCCCGGCTTCTCCTGCTGACAGCTCCCACCGCCTTTCCCCATAATGGAGGAAAAGGTCATAGCCACGGTAACCTGAGAACTCCTTTTCCAGCACGAGCTCGGCTTCGGAAGGTGATAAGCCGCTCAGGTCAATGCCCAGCACCCTGATGCCGGGGTAAATCCGGCCTATAAAGGCACTCTGGTAAAAAAGAAAGGCCGGGATCAAAAGAAGGGTCAGGCTCAGGAGGATATAAAAGAAAAGGCCTATAGCCCTCATTTTTCTTCCCCAGGCATCAATTCGGCCAAAAGGGCCTGAACTTCCTCGTCGGTCGTCTGTTCAAAGTTCAGGTAAAAAGCCCCCACGGCCCAGAATGGGGAAGGGGTATGAAGGCAGATGACCTTGTCGGCTTCCCGGCGAAGTTTTTCCACGGTGTCAGGAGGAGCAACAGGAACTGCCAGGATCAGTTGGGAAGGATTGGAAGCCCTTATTGCCCTGAGGGAAACGATGGTGGTAGCTCCCGTGGCTACTCCGTCATCCACAAGGATTACGATTTTGCCCTGGAGGGAGTAACCCTCACGGCCACCGCGGTAGGCTTGAAGACGCTTGCGGATTTCTTCCTTCTGCCGCTCTATCTCTTTCTCAATGTACCGCTTAGAAACTCCCAAGAAATTTATACTGACTTCGTCCAGGATTACGGTGCCATCGCTGGCTACAGCTCCTATAGCCAGCTCGGGATTGCCCGGGGCACCTATTTTGCGCGCTATAAAAACATCCAGGGGCAAGTTGAGGGCTTTAGCTACTTCGTAAGCTACTACAACCCCTCCCCTTGGTATCCCCAGAACTATGGCATCCGGATTATCCTTAAGGTCCAGAAGTTTCTGGGCCAGAAGCTTTCCAGCCTCGTGTCGGTCGCGGAAAAGCATTTTACCTCCGATTTCTGATGCTGGCTTTTGCCAAAGCTATGGCCTTTTCCACTGCTTCCCTGGGGTTTTCAGCTTCTATGATTTCTCCGACCCTTTTTCCCTCCCGGAAAAGTTCCCACGTTTTCAATCCGATAACCGGTATTCCAAATTTGAGGGCATAGGCGATTTCCGAAAGGGTCCCATATTCTCCGTCAATGGCTATAACCGCATGGGCTGAGCGGACCACGATCACGTTCCTGGCTTCCCCCATTCCGGTAACGATGGGTATATCCACATAGGGATTAGCATCAGTGGAGTTTGTTCCTGGCAGGATTCCCACTGTAAGGCCGCCCTGGGATTTGGCGCCGCGGCAGGCAGCTTCCATAACTCCGCCAAGTCCTCCGCATATGAGGATAGCACCACGTTTGGCTATTTCTCTGCCTACTTCCTCAGCAAGAGCGGCCGTTTCAGGGTCGCAGAAGGCTCCACCTATAACTGCTATTCTGAACATCTTAGCCCTCCTCTTTCTTTTTACCACGCCAGCAAAGTTTGAGGCAAATTACCTTTCAATAGTGACCAGAGGCAGGGCATTTTCGGAAGCATCCACTTTAAGCCTCTCCATCGTGCGGGGATCGTAGAGCCCCACAAGGATAGTGTAATGGCCAGGAGGGAGTTCCATGGGTAAAACGTGCTGGTCCTCTATTATCTCCCCTCTGATCCATATGCTTGTGGGATGAGCTCCCCCGGATGGTATTCCATCGTGCTGGGCCACGAGGTGTCCCTCTTCATCCACAACATGCGTGAAGACATGGTAAGAGTTATCGGTCTCGTTCAATGCTTTCCAGTAAAGGGTAAGCTTTAAACCTTCTGCCTCCTCCAGAATATATCCGGCCAGCTCCGCTATTTCCCCGAACTTTTTACCTACCGGAATAGCTTTATCCGGAAGTTTCCACAGGTGAGGGCGATCCCGCATGAAAAATGGCCCGGCATGAAAAGCAAACCACTCCCATCTTTCCTCACCCCTTAAGGACATAATGGCTGGCTCAGCCCAGAAGGCTCTCCCGGAAATGCGCCTTGGTGCCGTGAAGCTGTAAAAGACCCTGACCTTTTCCCCTTTGCTCCACCGGGACGTGGGGAAATCGGGGGAGAGAGGCTGTGGCTCCAGGGTTTTTACAAGCCCTCCGGCATCCTTTATCCGGAAAACCAGATAATAATCGGCTTCGGGTGGTTCAATCGCTTCCCATATTACCTCCAGCCGGACCGGATCACCCGGCCGCACTGGCTTCTCTGAGACTTTGAAGGCCACTACTTGAAATGGGCCTGCGCGAGGTTTGAGGAGCAAGGTTCTATCGCTTTCTCGCCTGCGGGAGGTAGAATGAGCTATCGGTATTTCGCCCAGCGCATATACAGGGCCAAGCTGCTCCCAGCTATCGCCTTTAAAGGTGAACAGAGCGAGTTCAATCCGGTAGTTTCCCGGGGCGATCCCTTCCGGGAAGTTCAAAGAAGTTATAAAAAGCCCTTTATCCCTGACCCCTACTTGAGAATACGGATACCAGGCGGGAAGCAGGGGTTCATCTTTCTGAAAAATAAGCAGCCCTCCAGGTGAAAAAACCCGCACGCTCAGGTGAAGGCCGGCGGGGAAATCCCTGGAAGCTTCCCAGCACACTTCCAGAAGCCCACTATCCTGAGAAAACCTCCAGCCTTTTACCGTCAAGGGCCATTCCAGAAACCCTGAAGCCGGAGCAAGCCCTTCAGGGCAGGAGGGGTTAGTTCCGGGTGGAAAGATGCGCAGGAGTTTTCCCCAGGGCATATTTCTGAAAGTAAAGGGAAAGTTGGGGTCAAATCCGTGGGTTGGGCCAGCAAGATAAAGGGGTTTACCTCCCGAAAGCCAGCGAGAGGCAAGCCCGCTTTCCGGGGGATAAAGGCCCAGTAAGTCTGGCCGTATGCCTTCCGCCTGTTGAAAATACCATAAGGGGGTAAGGTCTCCCCAGTGGGCCATAAGGGCACTTCCTTCCTCCACAGGATAGGTAAGAACCTCTCGCCACCAGTCTTCAACTCCGGCAAAGCGCTGGATTGTGGGATCATGGTCAGCGGATTGACTGAAGCCTAAAAGGAGCAAAACCACAAGGCTCCTCAGGATCCATCCTGGCAACTTAAATCTTTCCCATGCCTTTGTCAGGAGCCCGAGGCCAGAGCCAAGCCAGAGAGCAAAAACTCCAAAAGCTGGGAGAAGGTAAGCTTCCGGCTTCCCTTGCCTTATGTAAACAGTAAAAAGGAGGTCAAAGCCAGCGAAACCCGTCAGGCTGAACCATAGCCCTGGGTGTTTCCTTAAAAGCTGAAGGCAGCCCAGGATGGCGAGGGGCCAGAGCGGGAAAGGGAACTCCTTAAGCCAAAGGTCCTGCACACTGTTGATGGAAATTAATGCTTCCTTCCAGCCCCCCTTCAGCATGCCGAAGCCATAATGCCCAAGGCCAAAGATGTATTCCCGTAAAATCTGGAAAGTAAGCTCCGGCTGATACCAGGAGAAGGCCAGCCCCCGATACACCGCTTCTGAAACCCCAATGCCCGGGATTAAAGGATAACGGGCGAGGTATGCCCATCGCCACGGTATGTAAAGGTAAAGGGCCATAGGCAGGAGAAGAGCACTTACCGCCTGAAGCAATGGACGAAAGAGAAGCTGGTGGGGGCGAGCGAAGGTGACGTAGAAAAGCCAGAAAGGCAGAAAGAGAAAAGCAACAGGGTGTGTAGCCAGAGCCAACCCTAACGATAGGGAACTTAAAAGCAAATCCCGGGGCTGTCCCCACTTTTCCCAGCGCAACCCCTCAAAAAAAGAAACAAAGAGCAAGAGCATTAACAGGGTATACCTTTCCGCCCCTGAGGAATAGAATCGGAAAGAATGACTTAAAGCCAGGAAAAGAGCGCCCGCCAGGGCTGCCTCGCTCTGTCCGGTCAGCTCCTTTAAAAGGAGTGAGAAGACCGCCACCGTTATACTGCCCGCAATAGCCGAAAGCAAATTCATGCGAAAAGCGAGGCTGCCTATGGGGATTCTGGACCAAAGCCAGCCCAGGAGCATGTAAAAGGGAAAGCCGTTGGGGTGAGGCAGACCTAACCTGGATGGAAGATACTGAAATTCGGCAAAGTCGTAGGAAAGGACGCCAGGTGCAAGGGAACGAAGGAAAATAAGCAAAGCCAGTCCCCCACTTACAAAAGCAAGCCAACCCTTTCGCTCAGAGGGAGAGCCTGAAGGCCACGACCCCATACCGCTTTTCTTCTGCCTCTGAGTATATTTGCCTGTAAACATCCATTGCTTCCTCCAGACTCCCGGCTTTGGGGATCACTGCTTCCACGCCTTCCCCGATCAGCATAGCTTTAAAGGAAGGATACCAGACCACAACTTTAACCGTAACTTCCACCGACCCAAGCTTAAGCTTATCTCCTCTCAAAATCTGACGGAAGCGACCTCGCCAGAGCCTCCCTTCCACCTTTTTTCTTCCAGCAGCTATTTCCTCCTCCCATACTTTGTGGATTGTGATTTCGTGAACCCTTCCATCTCCTGGAGTAGCTATGAACCAGCGAGTAGGTGTTAGAACGTAATCCACACGGATATCGTGGGACTCCATGAAGGGGGAGAGGTCTTCAACCACCTGAAGATCGTGTACCAGGGTGGCAATTTTGCACCCTTCCCGCAGAAGCCCCTGCTTCCTGAGATAAGCGATCTCCTGGTCTCCATATCCTGTTCCTTTACCCAATCTATTGCCGTAGGGGTCAACGGCCACGCTCCCCTGCACCACGAAATCTACCGGAGTTTTCAGGGGCTTGCCGTAGCGGGCAAGTCCCCGGATGGAAGTATCGGCTTCGCCTGTGAGCTCCACAAAACCTCTCATGTGGGGCAAGGCTGCGGCCAGAACTTTCCCCTCTTTAAGGACAAGGTCTCTAACGCTCTTCAGGACAAAATCCGGAGGGCAGAACACGCACCTTGCATTACTGAATTCGGGTAACCTCAAAAGCCAGAGGGCAACCTGCTGGCTTCCTTTAAAATTGGGGATGCGGCCATAACAGGGCCTGGGAAAATCAGCTATGTCTGCTCTCTCCAGCCTGTCCCATATAAGACGCCTTATCTCATCCTTTTTTCCCATCCCGCTCCAGAGCCATTTTCGTCACAATGCTCTGACCTTCCCCAGGTTAAAGCAATTGTAGTATAAATTTTGCCTGAATTTCTGTCAATTAGCGGAGCATGCTCGCGCCAGTGCCGGGGAAGGCGACGCCCGCTGGCAGGGGGGGGTGGAGAATTTGCCCAGGATTTTTCAAATTTGGCGAAAGGGGTTTTTGGTGTTAAAATGGTAAAAATTGCTTCCGTGAAAGGAGAGAAATGCGATATAAAAAATTTGTCATCCTTCACTCTAACGACATGCATGGCGACTTCCTTGCTGAAGTCAGAGGCGAGGAAGGCAAGCTCATAGGCGGACTTTCCCTCCTCTCCGGCTATATAAACCGGGTTCGCCGAGAAGAGAAAAACGTCCTGTATGTGATTTCGGGGGATATGGTTCAGGGTTCTTTAATAGACTCAGAGTTCAAAGGCATATCCACCATTGAGCTTATGAATTACCTGGCGCCCGACGTTGTTACTCTGGGTAACCATGAACTGGACTATGGTCTGCCTCACCTTCTTTTCCTGGAGAAAATGGCTAACTTCCCCATAGTCAACGCCAACCTTTACATCAAAAAATACCACAAGCGCCTTATGCGGCCTTACGTTATCCTCAATGTAGACGGCTTTGACATAATGTTCATTGGGATCATAACCGAGACAGTCCTCCAATCCATCCAGCAAGATCGGGACATTGGGGCCTTTATCACTCTGGAGGACGCTGCCACTGAAGTCGGGCGCATCTGCAATGCCTACCGGAATGAAGATATAGACCTGACCATTCTCCTGACCCACATAGGATTTGAATCCGATAAAGAACTGGCGGCAATGCTGGACCCGGAATGGGGTGTTGATATCATAATCGGTGGGCACTCCCACACCATACTGGAACAGCCGGCGGTGGTCAATAATATCCTCATTGTTCAGGCAGGCATTGGCACAGACCAGATTGGGCGCTTTGATCTTGTGGTGGACGATTACACAAACTCCGTTGCAGAGTGGCAATGGAAGCTCATCCCTATAGACAACCGCATCGCTGAGCCAGATTCTGAACTTCAGAGGTTTATAGATTCCTACAAGGAGCAAGTGGACCGTAAATACGGGACCCTCATTTGCCGATTCCCTTATCCTCTGACCCACCCACGCCGCGAGGAGGAAACCGCTCTGGGAAACCTTTTCGCCGACATCTTCGCTGAATGGTCTGGTGTGGATGTAGCGATGGTGGGCAGTGGTTCCATACGCAGCAAATCCCTCGGCCCAACGGTAACTTTGGGAGATTTATACGCAGCTTTTCCTTATGATGATGTACTCTACAGGTGCACCGTTACTGGAGCCCAGCTTAAGAAAATATTTTCCCACATAATGCGACCCGAAAACCGGACTGGTGAAGGCGAATGTTTCCAGGTAAACCACGGAATCCGGGCAGTTTACAATGAGGAGAAGCGGATTCTGGAATCGCTTTCCGTTCGGGGTGAGCCGGTGGCAGACGAGGGACAATATACCCTGCTCCTTCAAGGCTACCATTATAACAATTCTGGCCCTAACCTGGGTTTACCAGCAGAAGATCTCACAGCGCTCACCCTGCCAAAAGTTGTTACCACATCCTCTCGCGATGTACTGGAAGAATACATGCGGAGCCATCAGAACCTTAAAAGTCAGGTAGAAGGCCGCCTGGTATATATGGCCAGAGGCTAAAGAAGGCCGCGACCGGACGGCGCTTTGCTTCAACACCGGCTTTTTCTTACCTGGCGAGTGCGGAACAAAGAGCAGGCGGGCCTAAAACCGGAGCCTGCTGGAGTTTGACCTCCAACCCTTTTTTGAAGATAATAAACCTGACCCTCATCTCAGGAGGAGTTAAATAATGGTTCAGGTCCGCATTGAAAGGCGTTATTTTATCCCGCGCTGGGCAAGGATTGTTACCTCCTCCATTTCAATTTTCCTGGCTCTCATGGCTATAGCTATAGTGCTCTGGACCACCAGGATTGACCCTGTTCAAGCTTACAAGAAAATATTCATCGGTTCTTTTGGTAGCCTTTACGGCCTTTCTGAAACCACGGTAAAAGCCATCCCTCTGCTTTTGTGTGGGGTGGGACTGGCCCTGGCGTTTAAAGCCCAGTTCTGGAACATAGGAGCCGAGGGCCAGCTTCTTATGGGGGCCATTGCCGCTACATGGGTTGCCCTTTTCTTCCCCCTGAAACTCCCCTCCTGGGCAATGCGTCCCGCCATGTTTGCGGCTGGTTTCATAGCCGGAGCCCTCTGGGCTCTTATCCCGGCTTTCCTGAGGGCTAAACTTCAGGTAAATGAGGTCATAACTTCCCTTATGCTGGTCTACGTAGCCATTGAAGTAGTCAATTACCTGGTTTATGGACCATGGAAAGGGGCTAAAGAGTGGGGTTTTCCCTACTCAGATAAATTTCCCGATTCTGCTTTATTGCCAACAATCCCGGGGACGCGCATTCATTATCCAACCCTTGTCCTGGGGATTGCTGCCGCTATTCTGGCTTATTTCTTCCTTATGCGTACCAAATGGGGCTATGAGCTTAGAGTTACGGGTGATAACCCCAGAGCTGCCCTCTATGCCGGCATCCCTTACCTGCGTGTAGCTCTTATGGTGATGATAATAAGCGGAGGCCTTGCCGGAATGGCAGGGGTTGGTGAAGTAGCGGGCATCCACGGTCGCCTTCGTTATCCTCAGGGGATTTCCCCCGGCTATGGCTTTACAGCCATAATTGTGGCCTGGCTGGCTCAGTTAAACCCCCTTACAGTTATCCTTACCTCTTTCCTCTTCGGTGGACTCCTGGTGGGAGGCGATGCTCTGAAAGTGTCCCTTGGCCTTCCTGTCCCTACCATCCATATGTTTAACGGAGCTATCCTCTTTTTCCTGATTGGCGGGGAAATTTTAATGCGCTACCGCATCTCTATTTCTTTAGTCAGGGCTAAAAAAGAAGAAGTGCGGGTACACTTTTAAGGAGGAAGCTCCATGCTGGAGTTTATACTGGAAGCATTGCGAGCCGCTGTCCCTGCGGGGACTCCACTGCTATTTGGAACCCTTGGTGAAATTTATGCCGAACGCTCCGGTATCCTCAACCTCGGCGTTGAAGGAATGATGCTGGTAGGAGCCGTCATGGGGTTCTCCACCGCCTTCTATACAGGCAATCCATGGGCCGGAATTGCCGTGGCCGCATTAATGGGAGGCCTTCTTTCCCTCATCCATGCCTTTATAAGCATAAACTTGAGGGGCAACCAGGTAGTTTCAGGCCTTGCCCTCACTATGTTCGGGACCGGCTTGAGTGGCTTATTAGGCAGACGTTTTATCGGAGTACCTTTACCCCCCTCGGCTAAACTTACAGTAATCCATATCCCTTTCCTGAGCGATATCCCTGTGCTGGGGCCGCTCCTTTTTAGATTTGATCCCCTGGCCTATATCGCCATACTCCTGGTCCCCGTGATGTGGTTTATATTGTATAAAACAAGCCTGGGAATAAACATCCGCTCAGTTGGGGAGGATCCCGCTACTGCTGATGCCATGGGGGTCAATGTTTTCGCCATCCGTTACCTCTGCACCTTTATTGGCGGAATGCTGGCAGGTATTGCTGGCGCTTACCTTTCCATCGTTTATACACCTTCCTGGATTGAGGGGATGACAGCCGGAGCAGGCTGGATTGTAATTGCCCTTACCATATTTTCCCTGTGGAGCCCACTGCGAGCAATCTTAGGCGCTTATCTGTTCGGAGGAGTAAAGGTCCTTCAATACCGGCTTCAGCCCTATGGCATCTCTCCTAACCTCCTCAATACTCTGCCTTTCATACTTACCATCCTTGTTCTGATGTTCGCCTCCGGAGAAGTAATGCGCAGGCGAATTGGGGCACCTTCCGCTCTCGGCTTGGCATATTCAAGGGAGGAAAAATAAAATGCTTGTCCTGGGCGGAACTATCCTGACCTTTGACCCTGAAGCTCCTCTCATTGAAAGAGGAGCGATTTTAATTCAGGGTGACCATATCGCCGATGTTGGCCCAACTTCAGAGATGGTCAAGCGTTACCCGGGCGAGAAAATCATTGATGCCAGGGATAAACTACTTATGCCAGGCCTCATTTGCGCCCACACCCATTTCTACGGCGCTTTTGCCCGGGGCATGGCTATTCCCGGCGAGCCCCCACGAAATTTCCCCCAGATCCTGGAAAAGCTGTGGTGGCGCCTGGATAAAGCCCTCTCTTATGAAGATATCCGCTACAGCGCTATGGTTTGTTTGCTGGATGCCATAAAACACGGAACCACTACCTTGATTGACCACCACGCTTCTCAGGGAGCAATTGATGGAAGTCTGGACATTATCGCCGAAGCAGTGGAGCAAGCTGGTCTCAGGGCCTGCCTTTGTTACGAGGTAACAGACCGCGATGGAAAGGAGCAAATGGAAGCAGGAATCAGGGAAAACGAGCGTTTCATCCGCAGAAGCCGGGAGAAGGGAGGCATGGTAAAAGCTACCTTCGGCCTGCATGCCTCTTTAACCCTCTCAGACGAAACTCTGGAAAAATGCGCGGCTTCGGTCCAGAGCCTCGGGACAGGGTTCCACCTCCACGTAGCTGAAGACAGAGCCGACCAGGAAGATTCCCTGCGGCGGTCGGGCCTGAGAGTGGTGGAAAGGTTACACCGCTTCGGGATTTTAGGGCCCGGGACCATAGCTGCCCACTGCGTGCACATAAACGAAAGGGAAATGGAAATCCTCAAAGAAACCGGGACCAGGGTGGTTCACAACCCCCGCTCCAACATGAACAACGCCGTAGGCACAGCCCCGATAATAGAAATGCTGGGGAAAGGGATAGAAGTGGGCCTTGGAAACGATGGCTTTTCCAACAACATGTTTGTGGAAATGCACGCTGCATATTTAGTCCACAGGCTGGCCAGGCTGGATCCCCAGGCCATAGGAGCTGATTTAATCCTGAAAATGGCTTTCACCCACAACGCCAAAATAGCAAGCTTGTTCTGGCCTGAAAGGCCTCTGGGAATCATTAAGTCGGACGCCTGGGCCGACATAGTTATCCTTGACTATCACCCTACAACACCCCTTACCGGGCAAAATTACCCGTGGCACATAATCTTCGGGGTAGACGGGACTGGGGTTGACACTGTGATTGTGGGTGGTAAAATACTGATGGAAAAAGGCAAAATTCTAACTTTAGATGAGGAGGAGATTACTGCTCGTTCGCGGGAACTGGCATCTGAATTGTGGAGGAGGCTGTGAGTGTAAGAGTTCGCTTTGCTCCGAGTCCAACCGGATACCTCCATGTGGGGGGAGCCAGGACGGCTCTCTTCAATTGGCTCTTTGCCCGCCACCACGGTGGCTCCTTCATCCTCAGGATAGAGGACACCGACCGCACCCGCTACGTGCCTGACTCGCTGGAAGACATAATGGAAGGGCTGAGGTGGCTTGGCCTGGAGTGGGATGAAGGGCCCGAAGTGGGAGGGCCTTACGGGCCGTATTTTCAATCTCAACGGCTTGAACTCTACCAGAAATTTGCTCACATCCTCATTGAAAGGGGATGGGCATACAAATGTTTTTGCTCTCCTGAAAGGCTTGAACGTTTGAGGGAAGAACAACGCCGCAAAAAGCAACCCCCAAGCTACGATCGTCATTGCCGTTTCCTTTCCGACCAGGAGAGGGCAGCTCTGGAAGCTGAAGGAAAAAGCTACGTAATCCGCCTTAAAGTGCCTCTGGAGGGGAAAACCTCCTTCCGCGACCTCATCCATGGGGAAATAACCGTTAACAACGTGAACATTGAAGACCTCATCCTCCTCAAATCTGATGGTTACCCTACTTACCATCTGGCCAATGTGGTAGATGACCACCTCATGAAGATAACTCACGTGATGCGTGCTGATGAATGGATCCCTTCAACACCGAAACATATTCTGCTCTACCAGGGCTTTGGATGGGAACCTCCTCAGTTTGCGCACCTTCCACTGATCCTTTCACCAACGGGTAAAGGCAAACTCAGCAAGCGCAAAACTGTGGGTGCTGATGGACGCATATATCCCGTGCTGGTTAGAGAATTCCGGGAAATGGGATATCTCCCCGAGGCCATGTTCAACTTTCTGGCCCTGGTGGGCTGGTCTTACGATGACCGGACAGAGATTATGACCAGGGAGCAGCTTATTGAACGCTTCTCCCTGGAAAGGGTTAAATCTTCTCCGGCTTCCTTCTCTTACGATAAGCTGGAGTGGATGAATGGCTACTACATCCGGCAGCTTGCTCCTGATGAACTGGCGCACAGGTTGGTTCCTTTCCTCAGGAAAGCCGGTTTCCAGGCCGATTTTGGAAAAGTAAGGCCCATGGTCCCCTTAATCCAGGAGAGGATAAAGACCCTCAGCGACGCTGTGGCTTTTGTGGATTTCTTTTTCCTTGAGGAAATAACTTACGAACCTGAAGCCCTGGTGGGGGATAAGATGAGCCCCCGTGAATCCTTGGAAGCCCTCCGGCTGGCTTACGAAAAGGTTGCGGCTTTGCCCGAGTTTGATGAGAAAACCCTTGAAGATGCCCTCAGGGGGCTTGCTGCTGAGCTCGGCCTTAAAGCTGGGCAGCTTTTCGGCATCATAAGGACGGCTGTTACGGGTAAGAAAGTTTCTCCACCTCTTTTTGGGACCATGGCCCTCCTGGGCAGGGAGCGGACTTTGTCCAGGATGGAGAAGGCTATAAAGCTTCTGGAAAAGCTGGCAACGTGAAGCGAGAATACCCTGAGGCCCCCATCCCCGCCGTAGGTGCAGTGATAATTCACCAGGGGAAAGTTCTTCTGGTCAAAAGGGGTCAGGACCCTTCCAGAGGATACTGGAGCATTCCGGGTGGGGTTATAGAGCTGGGTGAAAAGGCCCGGGAAGCCGTTAAGCGGGAAGTAAAAGAAGAGTGCGGTATAGAGATAGAAGTGGGCCCGGTTCTTGAGGTGGTGGATAGCATTTACTGGGATGCGGAGGGAAGGCTTCGCTTCCACTATGTAATTGTGGATTTCCTGGCTTACCCCAAAGAATTCAACATACGCCCTTCCTCCGATGTGGAGGAAACCCGCTGGTTCTCCCTTGAGGAACTTGAAGAAACCCCTCTAATCCCCCCTGGGACGAGGGAACTTTTACGACGAGTTTTATCCCAGATATTGAAGAGTTAAACCCCTCCTTCATCCCCTCAAAAGCACCCTTGAAAAAGCCTTTTATGTCCCTAAAAGGGGCAAACTTTAGACATTGGCAATTAGCCCACGAGGGTGGGGGAAAACTGGGGGTGCAG
>CAZZMI010000022.1:0-6234 GCA_964655275.1 uncultured Anaerolineae bacterium
CGGCTATGGCTATGAAATCAGCCAGAGCATCTATTTCAAACCCTTCCGCTTGGCTCAATAGCTCTATATACTGGTCGGCAATGAGGGCCAGGGAAACAGCTGTGATGTTAAGCTGATTTTTCTCCAGCAGGTGGAGGAGCAGATCAAAGGGGCCTTCAAAGGAAGGCAATTTTATAGTCCAGCTCAGCCAAGGTTTCAGAAACCGCTGAAGATTTTCCATTCCTTCATCTCAGGAGAATGGATTTTGATGGCCTAAGTTTAGCCGATTTCCTTCAGATTTCAAAAATCTTTGTTGGCCCAGCCTGACATGATCCTTTTACCCTGGATGGCGCTGCGCTTCACCTGCCCGGGCAGTTTGAACCGAGGAACCAAGCATGGCCCCGTAACGTCATAATCTACAGAGTTACACCAGAGGAGGTGTGAAATGAACAGAATTGCTGGATGCTTGCTCCTGATGCTCATCATGCTCAGCGTGCTCGCGGGATGCGTTCGCCCACAGCCTGTTGCGGAGGCCATGGTTCTGCAGTCGGATAAACCCCGGAATACTGCACCACAAGTTTTGTCCGGAGATCTTCAAGAGCTGGTAAACGGGAACACGGCTTTTGCCTTTGACCTTTACCATGCCCTGCGGGAAAAATCTGGGGGAAACCTTTTCTATTCTCCGTATAGCATATCCATTGCCTTAGCCATGACTTACGCTGGTGCCAGGGGGGAAACGGAGAAAGAAATGGCCCAGGTCCTTCATTTTACCCTGCCACAGGAACGCCTGCATCCTGCTTTTAACAGCCTCGATCTAACACTGGCCAGCCGGGGGAAAGCAGCGGAAGGAAAAGGTTTCCGGCTACATATCGTTAATGCATTGTGGGGTCAGCGAGGGTACAAATTCCTTCCAGCATTTCTGGACACTCTGGCCCAGAACTATGGCGCGGGCATGAGGGTTCTGGATTTCGCATTGGACCCCGAGGCTGCGCGCAAAATTATCAACAAATGGGTCAGTGACCACACGGAGGGGCGCATTCAGGAGCTTATCCCCCCCGGAACGATTGATTACCTTACCCGCCTCGTCCTCACCAATGCTATTTACTTTAAAGCTGCTTGGGCTGAGCCCTTCAAGAAAGAATTGACCAAAGACGACGCCTTCTATTTGCTGGATGGAAGCAAAGTAATTGTACCAATGATGCGTCAGGTAACCAACCTGGGCTATACTGAGGGCGAAGGGTATCAGGTTGTAGAAATGCCTTATGAAGGCAAAGAGCTGGCAATGGTTGTCCTTCTGCCAGCGGAAGGGCAGTTTGAATCCTTTGAGAAATCCCTCAGCGCTGAGCGAGTGCAGAGCATTTTGGAAAAGATAAGTTACAGACAGGTTTCCCTCACATTTCCACGTTTCCGGATGGAATCAGCTTTCCGCCTGGCACAAATCCTCAAGGCCATGGGCATGCAAACTGCTTTTACCCCTGACCGCGCAGATTTTTCCGGGATGGATGGCACCCGCAACATTTACATTGGTGAAGTGCTCCACAAAGCTTTCGTCTCAGTGGATGAGGAGGGAACAGAAGCTGCTGCAGCCACGGCAGTGATTGCGAAAATAACGGCATTACCTATATCTCCTGTGGAGGTTACCGTAAATCGTCCATTTATTTTCCTTATCCGCGACTTAGAGACCGGAGCTATCCTGTTTATTGGCCGGGTTCTAAATCCGGCTCAGTAGAATCCAACAGGGCCTGGGGTTTCTCTTCGCCCCGGGCCTATTTTAGCCCCGGATTTTCCTTACTACTTCCATGAAGCGCTTTACCCGGTCTAAATCCACCGGGTTTTCGGCTATTCCATCAACCTTAAAATATGTGCCAACGATGGCGCCATCGGCATATTTGAGGAATTCTGCTATATTTTCCAAAGTGGCGCCGCTTCCCACCAGAACCGGGCGGGAGCTGAGTTCTCTTGCAACTTTTACCTTTTCCAGCTCCGGGGCACTGCCCGTCATTTTCCCCGAAACGATTATAGCATCGGCCAGGTAGAATTCAGTCCACTCTATGTGGGTGGCTAAATCAATCCCCGGGAAGGGGACAGAGTGTTTTTTGTCCACATCTGCAAAGATTTTTATGTGTTCGGCCCCGAGTTCCTTCCGCTTGCGCAGGAGTTTGGCAGCGCACCCGTGGTCAAATTCTCCGGTATCCCAGACTCTGGCTCCGGTCAAGAGGCAAACTCTTATGAACCTGGCCCCAGAAGCTAAGGCTATGGCCAGGGTTACCACCCCGCCATTATGCACTACATTTATCCCTACCGGGACGTTAACTGCCTCCACAACTTTCCGGGCAGCTACGGCGTGGGCTGTCATTTCCTCAGGGGGGATTTCGCTTCCCACAAAATAAGGCAGATCCCACATATTTTCCACGATTAGGCCATCCACTCCTCCCTCCACCAGAGCATGGGCGTCCTCCAGAGCTTTCTCAATGATAAGATCCATACCATAGCCTGTGTAACCCGGAGCCCCGGGCAAAGGCCAGAGGTGCACCATCCCGATTATGGGTTTTTCTACCCCGAAAAGTTCTTTAAGGGACTTTAACCGCAAACTTTCGAGCCTTTCTTTCCATTCAACCATGATTTTCCTCCTCAATAGCTTTTTGCCCTTTTTCGGTCAAAAACCAGATTTTCTCAACCCCAACCACTTTGCAGGTGGCATTCAAGGGGCAACCTTCGCATTGAGCCGGACACTCCAGAGGCCTGGAGTAAAGGTAGCCCATCTTCTCCAGTTCCTCCACCATTGTCCGGACCATCCTTTCCTCAAGGCCAAAATTGTGAGCTAAATCTTTGATGCTAATAGCTCTGCCCGAAGCAATTTCCCTAAGAAGCTCCCTGAGCATTTCCCTCCTTTTTCCTGAAATCTACGAACTTATATCCAACCCCTTTTTCGGTGAGGATATAGCGGGGATTAGAGGGATCTGGTTCTATCTTTTGGCGCAGGTAATTGATGTAAAGCCTCAGGAGATTTACGTCATCGCGGTACTCACGCCCCCAGACCTTTGAAAGTAACATGTCGTGGGGCATTACCCAGCCCGCATTGTTTACCAGATGGTAAAGCAATCGGTATTCAGTAGGGCGGAGCTTGACTTTTTGCCCCCTAACTATTACTTCGCGGTTGCGGAAATCTATGCTCAGATCGTCATCAATTTTGACCAATTCGCTGGTGGGCACCATGGCTGATACCCTTCTTAGGACAGCTTTTATCCGGCTGACAAGTTCCCTGGGACTGAAGGGTTTGGTGACATAATCGTCGGCTCCCAGCTCAAGGCCCCGGATTTTGTCTTCCTCATCCTTCCTCACTGTCAGCATTATCACCGGAACCTGGGAGAATTCCCTCAGGTATTCAAGGACTTCAAATCCGTCAAGGTCTGGAAGCATAACATCCAGCACCACCAGATCTGGAAGCTCCTTCTTGATCTTCTCCAGGGCCTCCATGCCAGTGTAAGCCTCGGAGACCCTGAAGCCTTCTAATTCCAGGTTCATCCTTACAAAATCAACGAGCTTTTTCTCATCGTCCACCACAAGGATCAGTTTATTCTTGAACTCCATCCTTCCCCTCCTTTAAGCGTTCAAGTTCCAGCTCCATTTTCCTGACCTTAAACACAAGCTCTTCCAAGAGCTTCCGGTTGAACCCTATAAGGTCTGCCAGCAAGCCTATTAAACATATCTGGAAGCCAACGATGGATAGAATTGCTGCCAGGATCAGGGATTGAACGTGGCCTGCCCCTCTGCTGGTGAAGAAAAAATAGAGGAAGCGAAGCCCCAGAGCTACACCTCCCATTAGGCTGAGGCTTCCTAAGAGGAGGAAAACCTGGAGGGGGCGATACATAGTATAGATGCGCAAAATTGTGAGGAAAGATTGGGTAAGGTAGTGGAATATGCTTTTCATGAGGCGAGAAGGGCGCAAAGGTGGGTTGGTCCCAATGGGGATGAATTTAACGGGGATTTTCTGGGCACCGGCCTGGATGAGGGTTTCCAGAGTGTAGGAATATTCGCTGAGGACGAGGGTGCGAAAAGCGGCATTACGGCTCATGGCTCTGAAACCGCTTGTGGCATCAGGGATTTTCATCCCGGCTACCAGGCCCATTACCTTGCTGCCAAAACTTTGAAGGAAACGCTTAAGGGGTGAGAAATGGGGCACTTTGGTTACCACCCGGTCTCCTACAACGATTTCAGCTTCCCCCCGGAGGATGGGTTCCACCAGCATAGGGATATACTTCCCAGGGTATTGGTTGTCAGCATCGGTGTTAACGATGATGTCCGCCCCAAGTCTCAGGGCTTCTTCAATGCCAGCCATAAAGGCTTTTGCTAATCCCATATGGTAAGGTAGCTTAAGGATATGGTCCACCCCCATCTCCTGGGCCACTTTTATTGTCCCATCCGTGCTTCCATCGTCTATAACCAAAATCTCCACCCGGTCTATCCCGGGGATGGTTCTTGGGATATCCCTCAGGGTATAAGGGAGGCTTTTCTCCTCGTTATAGCATGGAATTTGGATTATGAGCTTAACCATAACTCCTTCAAAGGGGGATATTGCCGTGTTTCTTGGGTGGGTTCGTGTCTCGCTTGTTCTGCAGAGCTTTCAGGGCTTCTATAAGACGGGGTCGGGTTTCATGAGGTTCAATTACGTCGTCAATAAAGCCGCGGGAGGCGGCCACGTAAGGGTTGGCGAATTTAGCCCTGTATTCCTCTATTAACTTTTCCCGCATAGCTTCGGGGTCTGGAGCCTGCTCCAGTTCCTTCCGGAAGACGATGTTCACAGCCCCTTCAGGCCCCATGACGGCTATCTCAGCCATGGGCCAGGCCAGGACAAGATCGCCCCTTATATGGCGGGAGTTCATCACGCAATAAGCACCTCCGTAAGCTTTGCGGGTTATGACTGTTATGCGGGGGACGGTAGCCTCACAGAAAGCATAGAGAAGCTTAGCCCCGTGCCTGATTATACCACCATGTTCCTGGGCAACGCCAGGAAGGTAACCGGGAACATCTTCAAAAACCACGAGGGGTATATTGAAAGCGTCGCAGAACCGGACGAAGCGGGCGGCTTTCACCGATGCATCTATATCAATGGCCCCGGCCAAAACTTTGGGCTGATTCGCTACTATCCCTACGCTGTAGCCCCCAAGTCTGGCAAAGCCCACTACAATGTTGGGGGCAAAGGCGGCATGCACTTCCAGGAATTCACCATTGTCCACAACCCTTTTTATCACGTCTTTTATGTCATAAGGCTTTGTAGGACTTTCTGGGACGATTTCGTCCAGTTCGGGGTCCTGGCGATATGGGTCGTCATCAGTGGGCACAAACGGGGGGTCTTCCATGTTGTTTTGGGGTATATAGCTTAGGAGGCTCCGGATTATCTGAAAGCAATGGTCTTCATTGTCCGCTACAAAGTGAGCAACTCCGCTTTTAGTAGCATGGACATCGGCCCCACCCAATTCCTCAAAGGTTACTTCTTCGCGAGTGACAGCTTTTATTACCTGGGGGCCTGTTATGAACATATGGCTTATGCCTCTTACCATTATGATGAAATCGGTGAGGGCAGGGGAATAAACAGCTCCCCCTGCACATGGCCCCATTATGGCCGATATCTGGGGTATAAGGCCGGAGGCGAGGGTATTGCGCAGGAAGATTTCGGCATAGCCAGCTAAGCTCATCACACCTTCTTGGATGCGTGCTCCCCCGGAGTCATTGAGGCCTATTAGGGGGGCACCCATCTTCATGGCCATGTCCATAACCTTGCAAATCTTGGCAGCATGGGCTTCCCCAAGGCTTCCTCCAAAGACGGTGAAATCCTGGGCGAAAACAAAGACCTGCCTTCCATTGATAGTGCCCCAGCCCGTTACTACCCCATCCCCCAGGTATTTCCTCTCGGCCATCCCGAATTCGGTGGCTCTGTGGGTTACGAAGACGTCTATCTCCCGAAACGAACCTTCATCCAGCAATCTCTCAAGCCTTTCCCTGGCGGTGAGCTTACCCTTAGAGTGCTGGGACTCTATAGCTTTTATCCCACCTCCAAGTTGAGCTTCTTCTTTCTTCTTCCTGAGGTCCTCTACCAGTTCCTTTATGCCCATGGCTTCCTCCTTTCAATCTGGGGTTGCTCTTTATTTATAACCCTTTTACCTCAGGAACTGGCCGATGGCCAGGAGGATGCTTATCACCGTTCCCAGAACCGCTATTGAGCCTATGAGCCAGCGGGATTGAACGAGCATCCTC
>CAZZMI010000022.1:6334-26930 GCA_964655275.1 uncultured Anaerolineae bacterium
ATCAATGCGGGCGTGGACAGTTTCAAGACGATTGTCCATGCGCAGGTTCATTTCTTCAAAGCGTTTGTTCACAAACATTCCCCAATCTTCAAAGCGCTGGTTCACCCCTTCAAATCGCATGTTTATTTCTTCAAAACGCTTGTTCACTTCCTCAAAGCGTCTGTCCATTTCAGCCCTCAGGCCTTTCAATTCCCTCTCCAGATTATCAAGACGCACTATCACCTCTTTGAACTCTTCCCTTGTCACTGCTACCGAAGGTATTACCCTGATGAACCAGGAAAGAAGGTCCAGGGCTACTTTATCTCCAAGGGCTTCCCTTACACTCGTGGGCATTCCCACTGCCTGCCCTCCTTTTACTTCGTGTTTCATTTCTTGTTCATCCATTTCAATGCTTCCCCGGGCAAAAGGTCAAGAGGTGCCTTGACCATAGTGCAAGGGGGGAGGGATTGGAGGAAAAGCTTGCCGTAGCTTCTGGTCTGGATGCGTTTGTCCAGTATAACTACGATGCCTCGATCGGTTTTGCTCCTTATAAGGCGGCCGAAGCCCTGGCGAAGCCTGAGGATGCTCTCGGGGACGGCATACTGGTGGAATGGGTCTTCATAGGTCTCGCTTCGGGCGGAAAAGATAGGGTCAGTAGGGACCGAGAAGGGGAGCCGCGGTATTATCACGCAGCTCAAGGTTTCTCCTACTATGTCAATTCCCTCCCAGAAGCTCCTTGTGCCCATAAGCACGGCTCTCTCGGCTAATCGGAAAGTTTCAAGGAGTTGGGTGCGGGATGTGTTTTCGCTCTGTTCCAGAACCAGGATGCCATCCTCAGCTAAGGCCGGGGTTATGGCTTTGGCAGTGCGCTGGAGCTGGCGGTGAGAGGTGAAAAGGACCAGGGTTCTGCCCTCCAAAGCTCTGGAGAGGCTTACAATGGCCTCTTCTACCATCTTCTGATAATCTGGGGTATCGGGCTCCGGGATATCGGTGGGCAGGTACAGGAGGGTTGAAGAAATGTAGTCAAAGGGGGAGCCCAGAGCCAGTTCCATTGCCTCAGCTATACCCAGGCGTTCCCGAACGTATTCAAAGGACTCTCCAACCCTGAGGGTGGCAGAGGTTAAAACCACACTCTCTTTTGAGCCGAATATGCTTTTTTCCAGCACGGGGGCCACGTGAAGGGGGGCTGCGTTCAGGGAAATGTAATCGCTGGACGGGTTGAGGTGAGCCCAGTATATCCCTTGCTCGGATGGTTCCATGAGGATAACGTGAGCCTTGGCTTGCCATTCCATAAGACGGGAGAGGGTCCCTGCCAGTTCCTGGAGCAATCCTTCAAGCTGGTAATCTTCGGCCATTTCCATCAAACTCTGGAGGTCCTTAAGGAACCGCGTAAGCCCATCTATAAGCCTGGAAAGGGCATGGCTAACCGACTCCCATGCTATTTCCACCTTTGCCCAATCGGGCTGAGTTCTTGTGCTTCCGGTAATCCTGATTTTGTAATCGTAATCGGAGTCACCCGCTTCCCCTTTGTGATAGGCAAAAAACTCTCTCAGGGTGGAAAATAGGGAGAAGATAAGACCCTGCAGAAGCTTGATTTCCCTCCTTCTGAGCTGGATGTATTCTTCAAATTGGGGCCGAAGGCTTCGGGATACTAAGGGGTTTACCCTGCTAAGGAGCTGACCCAGGAGGTCTCCACCCTTTTCATCACCTCCAAGCCAGGCCAGGAGCCTATCTATTCCCCATTGATCTACCGAAAAGCCCAGCTGCTTCGTAGCCACATCCTCCAGATGGTGAGCTTCATCTATCACCAGGAAGCGGTAATCGGGAAGGACTTTGTTTTCCAGAGCGATGTCCGAAAGAAGTAGGGCGTGGTTGATGAGGATTAAGTGGGCCCTTTCGGCGTTGTTTCGGGCAGCATAGAAAAAGCACCTTTTCTCCCTATAATATGGGCAGCGCTCCCCGAGGCAAGATTCGGAATCGGAAGCGATCTCTTCCCAGGCAGCTTTTTCCCCGGGCGATGGGATGAAGAGTTCAGATACGTCACCGGATATTGTGCTCTGGAGCCAAACAAGCACTTTAGCCAGAAGCCTTGCTTCATCGGGGCGCAGTTCTACCCTGTTCCGCAATATGGAGAGTTTGCGCATGCAAAGGTAATTGGAGCGTCCTTTCAAGATGGCTACTCTGAAATCAAAAGGCAGGATTCTCTTGAGGTCAGGCAGGTCCTTTCGGTAAAGCTGGTCCTGCAGGTTTATGGTATTTGTGGAGATCACAATCCTTTCGTCGTTCCGGACTGAGAAATAGATGGCCGGGAGGAGGTAAGCTATGGATTTGCCCACTCCTGTGCCGGCTTCTACCAGAAGGTGCCGGCCTTCGTTAAAGGCTCTGGCTACAGCTTTAGTCATTTCTAACTGCTGAGGCCGATATTCGTAGCCTGGAAAATGCCTGGCGAACAACCCTCCCTCTCCAAGGAGCTTTTCCAGCTCCTCCGGATCAACGGGAGCTCTCTCGGCTCGCGGTTTCAGGGGCGGATATTCTTCCTGGAGCAGCAAGGCCAGAGGAGTTTCTCCCAGAAAACCTTTGGCTTTAAGTTGCTGAGCCAGGCTTGGAGCCAGGGGCATGTTCCTCTTCCTTTCCAGAGCTTCCTGGAAGAAGGCTTCAACAGGCCAACGGGCTTTCCGGGTCAAGCTTATAATTTCCTGCAGGGTTTCGGCTGGAAGGTCAAGGGCCCTATCCAGGAGGGCATTGAATAGGCGCATAGAGGTCATAGCATCGTCCAGGGCGCGGTGGTGGGTGCCAGCTTCTATACCAAGGGTTTGTGCCAGTTTGGCCAAACTATAGCGGGCGGCGTAAGGGACAAAAATTGAACTCAGTTCAAAAGTGTCCAGATACTGATTGAGGTAAAATAGTCCCCAGCGCCTCAGAAAAGCCAGATCCACTTCTACACTGTGACCTATGATAACATTTCCTCCCACGAATTCTTCCAGTGGGCGGAGCAGGGAACGGAGGGGAGGAGCCTTATCTAACTCACTCTGGGACAATCCCGTGAGGTGCAGGACTTTGTAAGGGACCTTACGGCCAGGGTTCACGAGGGAGGAGAAAGTGTCAAGGATTTTGTCGCCGCGGAATTTGACGGCCCCTATTTCAATAATAGCATCCTTTTCCGGATCAAAACCCGTCGTTTCAAGGTCTAAAGCCACAAAAATCCGCGCCATTTTCGGCTCCCGTTGGGGATTATATCTTAAAACCTAATGCTTGACAATTGTGTCTTTTGACTGGAGCCTTGAATCTGCTAAAATGATGCCGCACTTTCCAACAGGAGAAGTGGGGAGATGGATTTCTGGGAAAAGCTTGAGGAAGCTGTGCGCAGGAATAATTCGCTCCTGTGCGTGGGTCTTGACCCGGACCCGGAGCGTATACCACAGACTTTCTGGAAAGAGGAAAACCCTGTCCTTGCCTTTAATCTTAAAATCATTGAAAGCACAGCTGATCTGGTCTGCGCTTACAAGCCCAACATTGCTTTCTATCAGGCACTGGGCCCAGAAGGCATCGCTACCCTCCGCACGACTATAAAAGCCGTACCATCCGAAATTCCGGTGATCCTTGATGCTAAATGGGGGGATATAGGTTCTACGGCCAGGGCTTACGCAGCAGCAGCCTTTGAGTTCTTCGGTGCTGACGCCGTTACCATTAACCCTTATCTGGGGGCTGATTCCCTGGAGCCTTTCCTTGCCTGGAAAGATAAGGGGTTATTCATCCTGTGCCATACTTCCAATCCTGGTTCCAGGGACTTCCAGGATCGCTTAATGGAGGGCAAACCGTTTTACCTTAGAATAGCGGAGTGGGCAACTCGCCTTTCCATTCGCATCGGGCTGGTGATGGGCGCTACATATCCCGAAGCAATACGTTCAGTGCGAGAAGTAGCTCCAGAGGCCTGGCTCCTTGTGCCAGGGGTGGGAGCTCAGGGGGGCACTCTGGAGGAATCCCTTGCGGCGGGTTTAGCCGGCCCCGAAGGCCGGGTCATCGTAAACGTATCCCGCCACATTATCTATGCTGAAGAACCTCGTGCTGTTGCGTCTGAATATTGTGAGCGCATAAATTACATGCGCAAAGCGCTGCAGGAAAAGCCCGTCCCTTCCTTTGTAACCGCCTTAACCTTGAGCCTTTTTGATACCGGTTGCATCCGTTTCGGGGAGTTTGTGCTGGCCTCGGGGAAAACTTCGCCCATTTACATTGACTTGCGCATTTTGCCATCTTTCCCGGCCCTCTTCCGGCAGGTCATCTCGGCCTATGTTAAACTCCTCACCCCTCTGGATTTTGACCTGATTGCAGCAATACCCTATGCTGCTTTACCTATCGGCACCGTGGTGGCATTGGAAATGGGTAAGCCTCTAATTTACCCTCGCAAGGAGGCCAAAACCTATGGGACTGCCCGGACCATTGAAGGGGCTTTCAGTCCTGGCATGCGTGCTGTAGTTCTGGATGACCTCATAACTACAGGCGATAGCAAACTGAAGGCAATTGAACCCCTTGAACAGGCTGGCCTCAAAGTTGAGGACATTGTAGTGCTGATAGACCGCGAACAGGGGGGAAAGGAATTTTTAGAGGCCAGGGGATACAGGTTGCACGCTTTCTTACGGTTAAGAGAAATGCTTGAAATTTTGGTGAAAGAAGGGCGGCTTCCGCCGGAGGAGCGAGAAAAAATTGCTTCCAGGCTTTGGGGATAAAGCAGTGCCGGACCTTGGCGTTGAAATTTGTGGACGCAGGCTGAAGAACCCTTTGGTGCTGGCTTCAGGCATCCTGGGGACGGGGCCAGAGTTGCTGGCCCGGGTGGCGAGGGCCGGAGCCGGGGCAGTGACTACTAAATCCTGCGGCCTTTCCCCTCGCCGCGGCCATCCTAACCCTACGGTTCTTGAGTGGGGCCATGGCCTGATCAACGCTGTAGGGCTTGCTAACCCCGGAGCAGAAGCCATGGCACAGATAATCGCAGAGGCTAAGAAACTCCTGGCCCCGCTCGGCACCATTCTTATAGCCAGCATATTTGGTGGGACCGTTGAAGAGTTTGCTGAGACCGCTCGCGTAATCTCGGAAGCCTCCCCTGATTTCATAGAAGTTAACATCTCTTGCCCCAATGTTGAAGAAGAATTTGGCCGTCCTTTTGCGACTGATCCGAAGGCAGCTGCAAGGGTTACCGAAGCAGTGAAGTCTTCCACCCATATCCCGGTAATCGTTAAGCTTTCGCCAAACGTAACCGATATAGTTCAGATAGCTCGTGCCGTTGAGGAAGCTGGAGCCGACGCCATATGTGCCATCAACACTGTTGCCGGGATGCTTATAGATGTCCGCGCTGGTCGCCCTGTTCTGGCCAATAAAATCGGAGGGATTTCAGGGCCGGCCATAAAGCCAATAGCTTTGCGTTGTGTTTATGAGATAACCCGGAAAGTAAAAATACCGGTCATCGGCACCGGTGGGGTTACTACCGGAAAAGATGCCCTGGAGATGATAATGGCTGGAGCTACTGCTGTCGGTATAGGCTCAGCTATTTATTATCGGGGCATCCAGGCTTTTAGCCTTATCCAGCAGGAAATGGCTGGTCTGATGCAGGAATTGGGATACCATAATCTGGAAGAGGTGAGGGGAATTGCCCACCGTTCATAATCTGCCTATCCCTTTCACCATCAGTATGGTTAAAGATGAAAGCCCTCGTGTCAAGACCTTTGTCCTGGATGGGGAACTGGAGGCGGTACCGGGGCAATTTGTTATGGTTTGGCTTCCCGGGGTAGATGAAAAACCCTTCAGCCTGGTTAACGATTCCCCTGTGGTTCTCACGGTGGCTCGTGTTGGGCCTTTTACCTCCCGGCTGCATGAAAAAAAGCCAGGGGATATTCTCTGGTTGCGGGGGCCTTACGGCAATGGATTTTCCATAGAGGGCAAGAAGTTGCTCCTGGTCGGTGGTGGGTACGGGGTTGCCCCTTTGCTCTTCCTTGCCCGGCGAGCCATAAAGCAAGGCTGTTCCGTGAACATCATAATTGGGGCCCGCTGTGCTGAGGATTTAATCCTTGCTCAAGATTTTAAGGAAGCAGGTTGCCAGGTCCATCTTGCGACCGAGGATGGATCTCTCGGGTTTTGGGGGAAAGCCCCTGAATTAGCCAGTAAACTAATCCCCGAGCTCAAACCCGATGTTATTTATGGTTGTGGTCCAGAGGGCATGCTGGAAGCGTTGCGGGAGCTTTCTTCCTTGTGGGGCATTCCATCCCAACTCAGCTACGAAGGTTATATGCGATGCGGTTTTGGCGTGTGTGGTTCATGTGAGCGGAAAGGGTGGCTTGTATGCCGCGATGGACCAGTTCTAAAAGTAGGGGGACACCCTCAGTCATCCCTTTGGTAAAGTGCTGTGCACCCTGAACCCTCTTTTCCTCGCCCTCGCGGGCTTAGGGTTCTTGCAAAGGGAATTTGCCAAACCTCAGAGTCTTGAGTATAATATAAAACAAAGTCGGGGCGTGGCGCAGCCTGGGAGCGCACTTGAATGGGGTTCAAGTGGTCGCCGGTTCAAATCCGGCCGCCCCGACTGATTAAAGGTAATCGGCCAGCTAGTATAAACGGCTGGCTATTTTTTATAAATCCGTAAATCCAGCCTCTTTGTTGAACCTATCCCAGGCCATGGAAAAGAGGACCGGCAAGCGATGCTTTACAGGGGTGGCCTTTACAGCTTCAATCCATCGCCTGGTAGCCTCAGCTGCTCGCTTGAAGCAGGAAACGGTAAAAGAGCGCAAAGGTTCCGCTCGCTCCTCCGGGCTTGCTCCACGATAGAGGTTGTAGATTTCTGACGCCTCCCGCAAAAATGCCTTTTCCAAAGCATCCCTCTCTTCCCGATAAACTGGCATACGGGCAGCGTAATCCCTGATTACTGCCCTGTGCAGACGTTCGTGAGACCACCAGAGGGTACGGGGATCATAAGTGCCGGTCGGAGGTGTGGTCAGGCCCAGCGCTTCACCCTCAGAGCCGGAAGGTAATCCTGCTCCACCCAGGAAAACCGGCTTGAAAATGCTGGTGCACGTGCCGGAGGTGCCTGTTACCCAAACGATGGGGAAGCCAGGTAGGAGGTGGGCGACCATAGCCCCCACAGACTGGCTGGGGCGGGTCGGCCCGAAACTGGCATGCACGCAGATTGTTTCCATAAGCCAGCCTTTACCAGGGTTCCAGAGCGGATCGGTTTCGGCATCCGGACCGTGGTCCCGCAGTATACTCATCATCGTTTCCACAGTAATGCTACCTTTGTTAGCCTCCAGGAGGGCGGTAGCTCGGCTGTGCCGGGCACGGCAGCCATCCAGGCGTGTGTAAAGGAAATCGGAATAACACCTGGCAAAATGGAAATCCTCCTTTGATTTGCACCAGCCTCTCTCTAAAGCATGCTCTACAAGGTCAGGAGAGGACATATCCCATTTTGAGCCTATAGTCAGGCCATTGGAAATAGCGCGTACATCCCTCACTTTCTCCGCAGCCCAGAATTTCCCCGCCGTCTCCAGAACCCAGGCCTCATGTGGGTCAGCAATGATGAAGGAGTTGTGGTAATAAGTTTTGTGGCGGAAGCCGCAGTTGCCTCCCTGGCCGTAAATTTCCAGCAGCTGGATAATAATTTCCAGAGCTTTGCGGGCCGTGTCGGCTCGCTCGAGGGCCAGGCGAATGAAGTCCATCCCGATCAAACCCGGGCCTTTATCGTAAGGCTCTTTGGTGAAAACAGCCTCATTGCCGATGGCTACCCCGTGCTCGTTGACCCCCATCTCACAGCCCCAGATCCAGAAAGGTTTACATAAAAGCACTTCGTAGGTCTCCGGGACCTGAGGTATCTCAATGTATGTGCACTTTACCTTGCTTCCAGGTTCGTGCCTGGTCCGGGGGATATGAACCAGCATGTGGGCCTCATTTGGCTCCCGGTCGGTATTTTTAGCCAGGATTACCGAGCCATCGGCGGTGGCATTGCCAAGGGCAACCATAGTATCGCACATTTTTACCTCCTCTATTTGAGCGGTTCCCAGACAAGGGGAGCAACAGCTACCTCGCCCTTTGTAAGTGTAGCGGCCCACGGCCAACCGGCAGTGGTGATATAATACGAACCATTTGCAGGGTTGTACACGATCTCGGGAGCGTGAGCTTTCAGGATGGTGAGCAGAGAGGGCGAGTTGTTTCGCCCGCGGTAAACCCCAAAATCGTAAGGGTTATCGGAATGGAAAACCAGAGTTTCATTGTAGCTTTCTTTGTTCAGCCATATGCGAAACTGCATCAGAAGGCCGTGAAGGAAAAAGGAGTCATTATTGTAGGTCAGAGAAAGGTAATAGCGGCCCTTGTAGTTTATGACAAAAGGTGATTCCATTGAAGCGAAGGGAGAATTCCGCTCACTTCCCCAGCTGCTTCGCAAAGCTGTCCCGATGTATTGCCACTCCGTTAAGTTAAAGGATTGATATATATCCACCTGAGAGTAGTAGGTGCCGCGTGCTGTGGTATAAAGCAACCATTGTCCCGGAGCAACCTGCAGGACCATTGGGTCACGGAAGAATTTGTGCATGGGTGCTGAAATAGTCACGCGATGGTTTTCCCAATGGACCCCGTCCTTTGATTCCATCTGATGCAATTTGTGCGGCGACCAGAACATGTGATATTTAGTTCCATCGTGGAGCACGTAGGGAGCCCAGGCCAGTTCCCCAAAGTCAGCGATGGGTTCGGTTTCAATCATGCCGCTGGCCGGTGGAAAATCTCTGCTCACCCCTACCGCGAAATACTTCTCCTGGTTTGGGTCGCCACTTGTCTTTGAAGTAATCCCTATCAACCGCCAGTTGCCTTCCGCATCCTGAAAGATTGTGTGGTCGTTAACGTAGTAACCGGATTTTTGAGGCCGGAACAGCAGGCGCCAGGGGCCAGCGATCCGCGGGACAAAAATCGGTGCTGGATCTTTATCAGGCTCAGCAGAAACTTCTCCGATTATGCGCGGATCAGCTCCGTTTTTAGGAATTGCAAGGACCCGAAAAGTGCCACCCTCCCGGAGGAGGAAAGAGCCGTATTTTGCTTTGCCAATGGGTTCCCAGGTGCCGCCGGATAATCGTTCTATGCGATAGTATTCGCGTTCGGGGTCAGCGATCCAGCCAAGGTGGACCCAGCCGGGGCCTTTTGCCACTCGCACTCCGATTTCTTCCTGGCGTTCCCGCACTTTATCCCGAGGGATTGAGCCATAGAAATCGGTTTTAAGAGGGGCTTCCACGTATATGCGTTCTCCGATTTCAAGTATCAGGCAAAGGCCCAAAAGGACGGCAAAGGCAATAAAAATTGGCTTTAAGAACCGTTTCATTGCTGAAACTCCTCAATTTTCAAAAATAAAGGGGCAGCCATGGAGCATTTCGGGTAAGTATTGGGTTATCCCGGCTGCCCCAGCGGCTGAGGGTTATCCTTCCAGAGTGCAAATAGCGCCAGGTTGCTTTATCCTCAGAGCAACGGTTTCAAAAACCCGGAACTTGTGCTCCATGTTGGAGCTTTCCAGATAGGCTGTTACCAGGTCCTGCCCAACGGCCAGGTCCATATAGATGGGTTTGGGGGAAAGGACTACCACCCTGTTTTCCGGTACAGCAGGGGTGCAGAAAAGACCTGCTTCTGCCACTTTTTTCACCAATTCCACTTCCAGAATGCCCTGGCGTCCCACAACCCTTTGGAGTAAAGCGAAGGTGGAGGGGTTTAGTATTACCGCATACGGACCATAAAATCCGGAAGAAGTGAGTTTAGCTACTGCTTTAGAAACATCTGTTAAGGCCTGGCCCTCTTTGTCCCAATCACCCATTGGTAAAACCTGGCGGCCGGAGGCGTTCAGGAGGCCCTCAAGACCAGTCTCTTCACAGCCTTTGAAGATCAATTCATCTTCCTTCATGGCACAGAAGGCAGCTGCTCCTGCCACGGGTCCCACATCAAAGGGCAAGCCCCTTTCAAAGGAATCCAGGTCTCGTGCGGTTATAACAAAGTCAGTGGAGATTTCCACCAGGGGAAGAGGTTTCAAACATTCAGCTCGCAGGGTTTCTTCCTCTTTCTTATAGCTGTAAAAAGGCACCGTGTAAACCCCATAGCCCAGGGGGCCGTAGAGTTGCAAGAAGCGCCTTCCTACCAGGATCGTGCTGGCAACTTCTTTTACTGTTTTATCAATGAGCTCCCACTGGGCCAAGCTCAGAGGAGCCGCGCTCCGCATAAGAATATGTTCCATGTCTTATCCCTCCTTCTCAGTTTTTATAAGGCTTCCTACAGTCCAGCCGGAAGGACTCAGATGCTTTATCCTCTCCAGAAGCCTCTTAAAAAGGCCTTCATGGTATAGTTCATGAGCCTTCAGGGTTTCTAAAAGCTCTTTGACGGAAGGGTCTTCCACTTCAGCCGAAAAAGCACTGTACTTATTGGCCGTCTCTGTTTCCAGGTTTATGTCGGCTTTTAACATCTGTGGCAATTCCCTGGAAAGGTTCACCGGATGAGGTTCAATGGGAATAGGTTTACCCATGCTGGCGAGTTTTTCCGCAAGCCAGCCTAAATGCTGCATTTCATTTATAGCCTGGAGCTCAAGTTGCCGTGAGGTTTCCTCATCTTTGATCAGGAATGAATGGAAAAGGTATTGAAGGATAGCAGCATACTCATGGCGTATGCCCCAATCCAAAGCTTCAAGGGTGGAAGGTAAGGGAACAGGGGGCCCGGCAATTTCTTCAGGGGCTAATTGCTGCTGGCGCCGGAATTTCTCTCCAAGCTCTTTGAAGGTTTCCCGGTGGCGTTCTTCATCTGCAAGGATCCTTTCAAGGTCTGAGCGAAGGGCAGGATCTTCTATTACCGCGATGTAAGACCGATACATGGCTATAGCGCGTTCCTCTGCCTGGACATCCCGGTCCATCCATTCAGCTTTGGTTTCCCCACCCAGATCTGTGAAGCCGCGCTCTATGGTAGGGGTGCCCTGAAGCTTGACAATCCAGCGCGAAAGCATCCAAAAATGGCGCATTTCATCCCGAGCTATGCCTTCAATTTCACAAGCTTCCTCTCCCTCGCCCATGTTATAAGCGTGCAGAAGATATTGAATAACGGCCGCGTGCTCATCCCTGGCTGCGGCTTTTAGCATTTCTACCGTATCAGCCATAATTATCCCTCCTTCTTCAGGATCTTCTGGAGGCGATTGTATTCCCCTTCGAGGAAATTGGCATGGAAAGCTTCTTCGTCCCGCAGCTTTTCAAAAATGGCCTTTATTTGAGGGTCGTCCGCAAGTTCCATGGCCAGCTGGTATTTATCGCGGGCAGCCATCTCTTCTATCATCATTACTTTGAGGAAATTGAGCCAATCCATGTCCAGCCTCCTTTAAAGAATTTCTTTGAACTTTTCCCTGGGAGCATTGCACACCGGGCAGCGCTCCGGGGGTTCGCCCTCAGCTATATATCCACAAACTTGGCAAACGTAATACCTCGGTGCTGTTTCTGCCACGAGATGTTGAAGAGCTCGCTTATAGAGGGAGGCGTGCTCCTCTTCTACATCCCGAGCATGGCTGAAGGATATAACCGCTGCCCGTTCCCCTTCTTCTTCGGCTTCTTTTATGAACTGAGGATAAAACGAAGTGCTTGCTTTCTCTTCCCTCTCAAAAGAGGCTTTTAAGTTCGTTTCCGTATCCTTTACTACGACTTCTCCCAGTAGCCTGAGGTTGCGGGTAGCGTGGACTCGTTCCGCTTCAGCCACAGCCCTGAATAACGCTGCTATCTGGGGGTAGCCTTCTTCTTCGGCCTTTTCAGCGTAAGCCAGGAGGCGAAAATAAGCCTTGGCTTCGCCCACAAAGGCAACATAAAGGTTCTGCTTTGTCCTCTCCCCCATTTCTCAGCCTCGTGTTCCCGTTCAGAGCCTCAGGAGATCACCCTTCAAAGAAAGGTTTTTCCCAATCGTCCCACCATGTCTGGTTAGCGGTCAGATATTCCAGGGCTTCGCGGAGGACTTTGTAGTGTTTATTTTCCTCCTCCATGAGCAAGCCGTAAACTTCTTGTCCCAAAGGAGCGGAGGTTCTATCTCTGGCTTCTCTGTAGAGGTTGTAACTCCGCTCTTCCATTTTGAGGGCATATTCCAGAGCAGCTATATCTCCTTTAATGCCTGGCGCTTCTTCAGGGGGCGGGAATATAAAAGGAGGTAGGAAAAGACCTTCCGGGATCTCCCCAGGCTCCGGGAGATGGGAAATGTCCAGCTTTCTGCCTTCTTCCAGAGCTTCTTCCCGGGTGAGCCAGGGTTTACCCTGGCGGATCGCCTCATACTCAGCCAGGAGGATGCGAAGATGCTCTTCCTCCATCCTGGCTAAATAGGCGAAAGTATTGCGTCCTCGCTCATCCAGGCTCCGCGAAGAGGCTTTGGAGTAGAAATCTTTGCCCATTTCCTCGTTCTTTATGGCTATAGCAAGTATAGAGAGAGCTTCTTCCATAACCCTTTCCCCTTTTAGCAAAGCCCGGAGCTAAAAGCCCCGGGCTTTTTATTTACTCCACCACCTTGATTGGATGGGCATACTCCCAAAGGCCATGGATGTTGCAGTAAGAAGTGGCGTAGAGGGTGCCCGATTTCTGGATTTTCATCCAGAAAACCACCTCATGGTGGGTGTAAACGGGTCCGGTATTGGGGCCCTGAACCGATTCTCCATGGGCATTGAAAGCGAAGTGGCCCACATCGTAGGCATATTTATCCCCCTCAGGGTGGAAGTAAACGCTTACCCAGCGGATGTGGTGCTCAGTGGTATTGGGGTGAGAGATTTCTTTTCCGATGCTAACTTTTACCTGGAAAAGTTCGCCAGCTTTGACCTCAGAGGGGGCTTCAATTACAGGGACATGCTTTTCGGCTTTCCAATCGGCTTTTTGATAAAGCTCGCCTATCATGGTTAACCTCCTCCCAAAAGTTTTTTAGCTTCTTCAACTGTTATAGGGGTTTTGTCCTTTACCAGCTTTTCCATTGTGGCTCCCCATTCTTTATCGCCGATAGATATTCCGCCCACAAGCTTGCCATTGTTGAGGACTAATTTCCTGTATAGGCCGGCTTCAGGTTTGGAGAGCCGCAAATGAATTGCCTGGTCCTCTGGCAGGTTTACTTCTCCCGCTGAGGTTAAGTCTATTCCGGTGATTTTCAAGGAGTTAGAAGGGACAACTTCTTTGTAAAAAGCTTCCTCTCCGGCCATGGAAGCGGCTGCTACCCGAGCCTGGGCCAAAGCAACAGGGATTATGCCCCATGTTTGTCCCCGGAAAGAGGCCACATCTCCAGCAGCGTAAATATCCGGAGCAGAAGTAGCCATCTTTTCGTCCACTACAATTCCTCCTTCCACCCGAAGGCCGGCCTCCTTAGCCAGTTCAGCATTGCAACGGACCCCCGCCGCTATAACGATCAACTGAGCTGGTAATTCGCGACCATCCCGGAGCACTACGCCTTTTACTTCCCCATTTCCCAGGATAGCGCGGGCTTCGGCCGAAGATAATACATCAATGCCCATGTTTTCTATCAATTTGTGAAAGACTGCTGCTCCTTCTTTATCCAGTTGACGTGGCAAAAGGTGAGGGCCTCGCTCTAAGACCGTAACGGAAAGGCCACGAACCTTCAAAGCTCTGGCCACTTCAAGACCCAGCAGCCCCCCTCCAAGTATTACGGCTTTCTCGCAGCGTTCAGAGTAATTCTTTATGGCCAATGCATCTTCTAAAGTCCGCAAAGTGAAAACTCCCTTCAATTCAGATCCTTCTATAGGAGGGAGCAGAGGGCGGCTTCCCGTGGCCAGGAGAAGTTTCCTAAAAGAATATTCCTTCCCATCAGCAGTAACTATGACCTTGCGCTCCGGGAACAGACGAACTATTGGGGTATTAAGGTGAACTTTCACGCCAGCATCATCATACCAAGATGGAGGATACGCAAAGACCTCTTTCTCAGATATTTCCCCTGCGATGAAAGCTGGAAGGCGTGGGCGGTAGTAGTAATGATACGGCTCAGCAGTGAAAAGGTCAATTTCCCCGGCTTTACGCCGGGCAAGTTCTAAAGCAGCAGTAACCCCTGCCACCCCGTTGCCTATGATGACGAAGTTAAGGGGGGCGGATTTCATAGCTCTCCCTTGATTAAACGAGCGAACTTGGCTCCAAATTCTTCCCCTTTCTTAAGCTCTTCGGGGCCAGGCCTCCCAGGGAACACCAAAGAGTCTACCAGTTCCCACTTAAGGGTTTCAAGGATCTCTTTAAGCCTCCTAAGGGCCCCACCACTCCAACCATAGCTCCCGAAGTAAGCAGCTTTCTTGTTAGTAACCCTCTTGAGGGCAGCTATGTCCAGAACATGAGCAACTGGAGGGAAAAGGTCTCCTTCATACGTTGGCGCGCCTATTATGACTCCCTGTCGTGTCCAGAGGTAGGGGAGGATATAAGCAGGATGAGTGCGAGCGGCATCAAATATTTCCACAGGAACCCCTTCACGGGATACACCCTGAGCCACGGCGTTCATGAAATTTTCAGTGTTGCCATACATGGAGCCATAGATTAGGGTAATCGCCGGCTCACCAGGGGAAGAAGCATAGCTTGCCCAGAGACGGTAAAGCTCTACTATAGTGGATGGGCTTTTACGCCAAAGCAGTCCATGAGAGGGGGCAATTACATCTATCTGAAGGTCCTTAAGCTTCTCTATGGCTTTCAGAACGGGACCACTGAACTTAGCCACAACTGTGACGTAATAACGCAGAGCCTCCTTCTTGTAGAATTCCAGGTCAGGATACTCATCGTCAAATATGGCTCCCCTTAGTGCTCCGTATCCCCCAAAGGCATCGCACGAGAAAAGGATATGAGAGCTGATTTCGTAGGTCATCATAGTTTCAGGCCAGTGAATGAAAGGGGTGTGGAGAAAACGCAATGTCCGCTGACCCAGGGAGATGGTTTCGCCATCTTCAACTACTTTCACCTTTTCGGTTATGCCGAAGAAGTTCTTGAGGAGTTCAGCCCCTTTCGGGCTAACTATTATGGTAGCTTTAGAGGCAATCCGGCGAAAAGTGTAAAGGGTTCCTGTGTGGTCTGGTTCCATGTGGTTTATGACAATGTAATCAATTTCAGCTGGGTCTGTGACTTCCGCTATGTTGGATAAAAACTCGTCGGTTTTGAAGCTTTTGGCCAGGTCTATGAGGACTTTCTTCTCGTCCAGGATGAGGTAATAGTTATAGGACACGCCTTCCTTCTCTATTGGCCAGAGGCCCTCAAAGAGGTCAGTAGTGCGATCGTTTATCCCTACCCAGAAAATTCCAGGGGCTACGGTTATCGGAGGCATGGGTTTTACCTTCGCTTTAATCTAAGGGCTGGAACAAATCTTTTGTAGCCCCGCAATCGGGGCAAACCCAATCATCGGGAAGCTGCTCAAAAGGTGTGCCGGGAGCTATACCTCGGTCGGGGTCGCCCTTTGCAGGGTCGTATATGTAACCGCAAACGGTGCATTCATACTTTTTCATGGGAAACCTCCGCTGGTTTTTTAATGTAAAGCCAAACCCTTGTGAGCTGTGAAAATTATAGCAATTCTGAGCAATTTAGTCAAGGTTATTAAAACCTCTGCCGAGGAACTTGGCCTTTTTGCTGCCCTGTGAGAAACATCCTCAGATAATGGTCAGTTCAGAGCTTTTTCCAGAACCAGGGTCTCTTTCGGGAAAGCCCCCTTGGGTTCCAGGGAGATTTTCCCTTCTTGCACGCTCACCACAATAGTATCCCCCATTTTGAAGCGTCCTTCCAAGATAGCTTCGGAGAGAGGCTCTTCCACATAGCGCTGAATTGCTCTCTTGAGGGGACGAGCGCCAAAGTTAGGGTCATAGCCCTTTTCCGCTAAGAATTCCCTTGCTTCCTCTGTTATTTCAATGGACAATTTCTGTTCTTCAAGCCTTTTGGCCAGTTTGCCTATCTCCAGGTCAACGATCTTCTTTATATCCTCTTTGGTCAGGGGCTTGAAGACTACCACTGCATCCACGCGGTTCAGGAATTCGGGGCGGAAAGTGCGCTTGAGTTCAGCCATGACTTGCTCTTTCATAGCCTCGTAGCGGGTCTGCAAGTCTTTAACCTCATCTCTGGCGGCTTTGAACCCCAGGGCAGCGGCCCGGTTAAGCCTCTCCACACCTATGTTGGAAGTCATTATGATTATGCAATTGCGAAAGTCAACCCGACGGCCACGGCCATCGGTCAGGTGCCCTTCTTCCATTATCTGGAGGAGGATGTTGAATACTTCGGGGTGAGCCTTCTCTATCTCATCCAGAAGGATTACGCTGTAAGGACGGTGGCGAACAGCTTCGGTAAGCTGGCCTCCTTCCTCATATCCCACATAGCCGGGCGGAGCTCCGATAAGACGGGATACGGTGTGACGCTCCATGAATTCGGACATATCTATCTGGATAAGGGCATCTTCGGTTCCGAACATGAATTCAGCCAGGGCTTTGGCCAGTTCTGTCTTTCCAACCCCTGTTGGCCCCATAAAGATGAAGGTTCCAATGGGACGGCGGGGGTCTTTGAGCCCAGCCCTTGCCCTCCGCACCGCCTTAGCAACGGTTTCAATGGCCTCGTCCTGGCTTACAATGCGCTTATGGAGCTCTTCCTCCATCCTTAAAAGGCGCTTCGTCTCCTCCTCCGCCAGGGAAGTAACCGGGATCCCTGTCCACATTGATACCACTTCAGCTATATCCTCAGGAGTCACCAGGGGCAAATCTTCAGAAAGGTCCCATTCATCCCTGATAGCCGAAAGTTTTTTCTCCAGCTCTACTTCTCTAAGGCGTAAGGCAAAAGCTTCATCGTAATTACCAAATTCCAGGATCTCCTCTTTCCTCTGGCGGATCTGCCTCAATTGTCGGAATATTTCCTGAAGCTCGCGAGCGTAGGGCGACTTATACATTCTAACCCTGGCAGCGGCTTCATCTATAAGGTCAATGGCCTTATCGGGAAGGTAACGGTCGGTTATGTAGCGGATGGAGAGGCGAACGGCGCTCAATATAGCTTCGTCGGTTATCCTGACCTTATGGTGGGCTTCGTATCGGCTCCTTATGCCCTTGAGGATTTCAATGGTTTCCTGCGGTGTTGGCTCTGATACGTATACGGGCTGGAAACGACGCTCCAGAGCTGCATCTTTCTCCACATACTTCCGGTAATCATCGGGGGTTGTGGCCCCTATGCACTGAAGCTCGCCCCGGGCTAAAGCTGGCTTGAGGATGTTGGCAGCGTCCACTGCTGATCCGGCTGCTCCTGCCCCCACGAGCATGTGCATTTCATCTATGAAGAGGATAACAGGGGAACGGCGTATCTCTTCTATAACTTTCTTAAGGCGCTCCTCAAATTGGCCCCTGTATATAGTTCCGGCTACAAGAGCCCCCACATCCAGCATTACCACCCTTTTATCCAGCAGTGGTTCCGGGACTTCCCCGGCCACTATCCGCTGGGCGAGCCCTTCCACAATAGCGGTTTTCCCGACCCCAGGCTCCCCTATCAGGGCTGGGTTGTTTTTGGTTCGCCGGGCCAGGATTTGCATCACCCTTTCTATCTCCTTTTCCCGGCCTATTACTGGGTCAAGCTTCCCTTCTGCAGCCAGGGCCGTAAGATCCACCGATAATTGATCCAAAAGCGGGGTTGTGCTTTCGGGGGGGCGAGCGGAAGGCTGGGGTTTGCTTTCAATAAGAAGCTTTGTAGTCTGGCGCCGTATGGCTTCCAGATCCACCCCCAGGTTCCGGAGGACTTCTACAGCCAGCCCTTCTTCTTCCTTGGCCAGCGCCAGGAGCAGGTGTTCAGTTCCCACATAATTGTGCCCTAGCCTTCGGGCTTCGTCCATAGCTAAAGCAAGAACTCTTTTAGTCCTGGGGGTGAGAGTTAGCTGGGTAGGGGTGTGCCTTCCAGGTTTTATAAGCCTTTCCAAACTCCGCCGGACATGAGCGGGATTTACTCCGAGTTCCTCAAGAACTTTGACAGCCACACTGTCCTTGTCGTGGAGCAAACCCAGAAGGAGGTGTTCGGTTCCAATGTAGCTGTGGTTGAACCTTATGGCTTCTTCCTGAGCCAGCTTCAGGACTTTACGAGCTTGTTTAGTAAATTTCTCCAGCTTATCCCCCATCAATCCCTCCGGGAAATTTCCTGATAATCCTTGCGCCAGTCTTCGCTGGATCTCTCTTGCTCCGCCACCCTTTTTAGACTCAAGCCCATCCGGCGGTGAACGGGGTCAAGGCTTATAATCTGGAGGCGTAGGACATCCCCTACTTTTACTACCTCCTTAGGGTGGCTGATGCGCTGGAAGGAAAGCTCAGAGATATGGATGAGGCCTTCCACCCCCTTTTCTATCTGGACGAAAGCCCCAAAGGGGGCCAGTTTGGTCACAATCCCCTCCACAAATTGCCCAACCCGGTATTTTTCTTCCACCATGCTCCAGGGCTCAGGCTGGAGGCGCTTCAGGCTCAGGCTTACTTTCCCCCGTTCCCTGTCCACTTCCAGGACGTAAACTTCCACGTTATCTCCTACTTTAACCACCTCACTTGGGTGGGAAACTTTAATCCAGGAAAGTTCTGAGAGGTGGATAAGGCCTTCAATACCTCCGATATCCACGAAAGCGCCAAACTCACATATCCCGGTAACAACGCCGGTACAGATATCCCCTTCCTGGAGTTCCCGGAGGAGGCGCGCTCTTTGCTCTTCCCTCCACTCTTCCATAGCCAGCTTTTCTGAGAGAATGAGGCGACCCTGTTCCCTTTGAGCTTCCATCACTTTTAATTTTATTTTTTGTCCCACTAACTCGGAAAGGACTTTTGTCCTGCTGGTTCCCCTGTGGTTTCGGTAACGGAGAGGATCAATTTGGGATACAGGAACGAAGCCCTTGAGGAGCCCAACTTTCACCAGCAATCCGCCTTTGTTGTAATCCACCACCTCAGCCTCAAAGGTCGCTTTTGTACGCTTAAGCTCTTCAACATAATTCCAATCTGTTTCAACTTTAGCTCTAAGGATGGAGACAACAGCGTGATCGGTATCAGTCTCGGGCCTTATAATACAAACAGGGATTTCATCGCCCACTTTGTAATTTTTAAGGATTTCCCATGCTGGTCCTGCCAACTCTTTGCGGTGGAGTACAGCTTCCGTCTTGGTGCCAATATCCACCAGCACTTCGTCAGGAGAAATCTTCACAAGGACCCCTTTAACAATCCTTCCGGGGGTTATGTGAGGGATTTCCAGAAGTTCTTGGAAGAATTCTGAGCTTTCCATAAACCCTCCCGGCCTCGTTGGTTCAGAAAGTATTATAGACAAATCCGAGCTAAAAGGCAAACAACTGCTCTGAATAATAGGGAGGGGTGGCTATGCATATTTTTATTTTGCTCGGGGGAGGCAAATGGTGAAGGAACTACCACGCCCGGGTTCGCTTTTCACTTCTATTTTTCCACCATGCAAGTTCACTATATCCCGGGCTATGGCCAGGCCCAGTCCAAGACCCTGCTGCTCGGTTTTTTCCCTGCCTATTTGCCTGAACCTTTCAAAAAGGTTTGGGATTTCCTCTGGCGGAATCCCTATACCTTTATCCTCCACTGTAAGTTTCACAAAATCTCCTTCCTGGCGAAGGTAAACGCGCACCTCTTTTTCATCCCTGAGGGAGAACTTAATGGCATTGTCAAGAAGTCTGCCGAGAGCATCAATGAAAAGAGGCTTAACAATGCGCACAGGCGGAATAGGAGGAGTTACCTGGTATTCCAGGTGGACTCCCTTGCCCTCAGCCAAGGGGCGATATTTCTCCACCGCTTCTCTCACTATATCTGGCAGGTCATTCCTCTCTTCCGAGAATTGCTGAATTTGCTCTTTAATTCTTCCACTATCTATCTGGAGCAAGAGGAGGAAATCCTCCACCAGCTTCGTGAGTCGCTCTGCCCCTCTTTTGATTTCCTGGAGATAATCCTGGAAAGAATTGGGGGGCAAGGACTTGAGTTCTTCCAGAGCCAGCTCGGTGTAACCAACCACATAAGTGAGAGGGGTGCGGAGTTCGTGGCTTAGTGCTGTTATGATTTGCTCTTTAAGCTTTTCTACTTTTGCCTCGGTGATTTCTTGCACAACTCTGGCCCTTTCCAAGCGGGAGCGTACTGCGGCCAGGAGTTCCCGGACGTCAAAGGGCTTAGTTATATAATCTTCTGCCCCCATTGCCTTGCCTTTTATGATATCTTCACGAGAAGCCCGGGCTGTGAGGAATATGAAAGGTATAGTCACCCATTCTGATCGGCCACGGACGGCTTCATAGAAAGCGTAGCCATCCATGCGGGGCATCATAATGTCAGCTATTATGAGATCGGGGCAGGTTTTTTCCATGACCTCCAAAGCTTCCGCTCCATCACGAGCGGTAAGAACCTGGTAACCTTCTCGCTCTAAGAGGTCTTTTATACCGTGGAGAAGGGCAACATTGTCTTCTACCACAAGTATTACCGCCATTTTATTTCCCCTCCGATTAAGCAAAGGGCTAAAATCCCCTGAAGTTTCTTTTTGGAAAAACTGGGGGGACACCCCCAGTTCCCACTGGCAAGGGGCTATGCCCCCTGCACCCTCTGTTTTCCCCCACCCTCGTGAGCTCAGGGTTTGCCAGGGTTTTTGGTCCCACTCGTTGGCTT
>CAZZMI010000023.1:0-25282 GCA_964655275.1 uncultured Anaerolineae bacterium
GGAGGGGAAGTTCGCGGTAGCTGCGCCGACGAGATTTGTAAATCATTATGTGGAAGGGGCAGTTCATGGGCTTTATGTAATAATCCTGCCCTTCAATATCCATGGGGGAATACATGTTTTCCCTGTAAAAGCTCAGATGGCCGCTGGTCTCCCAGAGCCAGCTTTTACCTATATGAGGGGTAAAGACAAACTGATACCCGGCTTTGAGGTGTTCCTGGCGCCAGAACTCCTCAATGAGATACCTTATAATCCCACCTTTGGGATGCCAGAGCACAAGCCCTGCTCCAAGCTCCGGGTGTATGCTGAATAAGTCCAGGTCTTTACCCAGGCGCCGGTGGTCGCGCCTTTCCACCTCTTCCAGCCAGGCCAGGTATTTTTCCAGCTCTTCCCGGGTGGGCCATACGGTCCCGTAAATGCGCTGAAGCTGCGGACGGCGCTCATCGCCCCTCCAGTATGCTCCGGCAACGCTCAGAAGCTTAAAACCGTCCTCAGGGATCTGGCCAGTATGCTCAAGGTGCGGACCACGGCAGAGGTCAGTAAATGTGTCCTGAGTGTAGATTGTAATTACCTCGTCCGGAGGCATTTCCTGTATTAGCTCAAGTTTGTAGGGCTGGTCCTTAAAGAGCTCCAGGGCTTCCTCCCGCGATACTTCCCGGCGTATGAAGGGATGGCGGCCTTTTATGATTTTTCGCATTTCTTCTTCTATGGCCCTGAGGTCTTCAGGGGTAAGAGGTCTCGGGAGGTCAAAATCATAGTAAAAGCCATTCTCAATGGCTGGGCCTATGCCTAACTTGGCCTCCGGAAACAATTTGAGAACGGCCTCGGCCATTACGTGGGAAGTGGAGTGCCTTAGTTTTTCCAGTTCTTTTTCCTCCATGGTTTTCCCTCCTTTCAGGTGTTCTGGTAATAAAAAACCTCTCGCCCTTTTTGGGACGAGAGGTTTTCTCCCGCGGTTCCACCCAAATTCTGCCCCAGCCTGGGCTGGGGCAGCTCTCTTTGGCCGGTAACGGATGGCCTCCGGGGCTCCATACTGGTGAAGGATTTAAACCTTCACGTTCCGGAGCCCAGCTCGCGGGTGGTTTTCCCCGGGCCGATGGTGAGGAAAGCTTGCAGCCTTGGCTTCCCCTCTCTGGCACCCTGCACCCGGGTACTCGTCCCGGTCATCGCTTTTTGATAAAAAATATATTATCCATAAGCAGATTTGTCAAGGGGGTGTGGAGGCCTTTCAGGGCTTTTCAATAATTTAACACAGAAGGGGAAGCCCTATATCCGGGCGAGCTTATAGAAGGCGACAGGCATCCGGGATATAGGTAGTCCCCCCTTCACCTCTTCCCGGGCCATCAACTGGCGCAAGCCACCCGAAGCGCATCCGCCCCTTGCCCCCTAAAATCAGAATGGCCTGCTTATTATGAAAAGCCCTGGAGGCCTTTCCCCCACCATCTAAGCTGGGCAGCAAATCTTCAACTGCAACGAAAGTCTGGTAAATCACTGCCTTTTCATTGCGGAAAACTTCTTTAAGCCATCCATCTTGAGCTAATTTCTCAAACTTGTCTAGGGACCCGGGGGAAAACAGTATCCTCTCCAGCTGGCCGATGTAAACGTAGCTAATACGGTGCTTCCTTATAAGTTTCAGCGTTAAATCCAGATCGGGGGAAGCGAAGAACTGCCACGCCTCTTCTGCTCTCTTTCCCACCTGATCTCCGTAACGCTGTTCGCTCTGGTGCATTCCTAAGAGAGTAGGAAGGCCTGTGAAGCTTGATACCCTTACCCCAAATTCCCGGTAATAGCCCACTGGCGCCTCAGCTAAGACTGGCGTGCCTCTGATATGCTTCAGAAGCCAGTGAATGGCTTCGTAATCGTAGCGCAGCTCAATAAGGTGTTTTTCGTCCGGCCAGGAAAACGTGCCGTAGCGCATGAATTCCATACCATCAAGGGTCCCAAGGGGAGGCGGAGCTTCAGGAAACCGATCGCGAACCCTCGCCATCGTCCCGAAAATCAGGAAGGGAGAGGAAAGAACCAGGAGGGCAAGGGCAAAAACTTTGGCCATTTCCCACCCTTTTCTCTTCAAGAAGGCCTGGAAGGGGTAAGCCAATCCGATGCCCAGCAGAACCCAGGCTTGAACATAAAATTTGAACACAGTGTTCATCCGGTAATATTCGCTTTCCTGCAGGAAATCCTTGAAGTAGAAGAACTCGCAGCCCATAAGCACAGCAAGCCCGACCACCACCAGCATGCAGGCGAAGGTTTCTTTCGCCGGTTTTTCCCTGCGGAAAAGCTCCCTCAAGAATGGCACAGCAGCCAGTAAGATAGTCAACGGGGTCCACAAACGCTTAATGGCCAGGATAAGGACTATTAACATTAGTAAAATCGGCTCCTTACGGTCAAAAAGCCTGTGCTGGTAAATGGAACTGAAGCCTGCCAGGATTGAGGAAGCCAGGAAAAAGCCCCAGAATGTAACAAAGGGAGCCCAATCAGTTTGCCGGCGCACGAGCCCAATGCCTGCGCTTATCGGTTTATAGGCGCTGAAAAAGGGATAAAAGAGGGCCAGGGCCAAAATGGGGATGACCAAAATAAGGAGCAAATTCCACCAGGACTTCTTTTCCCGGTATAGGTTTAGAATCAAGGCCATGGCGGCAACAGACAGCGATACCGGGAAATTCCATGTGTTAACCACAGCAAGGGTGCCCAGGGACAGGCTCTGCGCCAGGGCAAGTTCCCTTCTAATCCCGCCCAGAAAAGCTTCAAGGATGAGAGCCATAAATAGAAGGTCAAAGGGCATAGCTATCACATGAGGGTGAAGGTCAGCGAAGAGAAAACTCCAGAAAGGGAACTCGTTTATGGTATAAGGGATAACCCGGCTGGGAGCCCAGTAATCAAAAGCCATAAGGGCCTGCTTAATACCTCCCCGGCTCAATCTTTCCACAAGCTGGCCGAAGGGGGCTAAGTTCCCCAGCAAAGCTACAAAAAAGGCGCTCAGGAGGCCCGTGGTCATTCTCCCGCCGATCGTAACCCCAAGGGAGAAAGCCCCTGTAAAAGTAAGGGCGAAAAGGGTGGGGATTGCCAGGTTGAAAGCCACCGTCGGTTTTATGCCCGTTAACTTGACCAGGACTGAGACAATGTAAAGGCCGTAATAGTAGTAATTTATGTAGCCTCCGGCATAATACGGGTCATAGGGTGGGAAATATGCGCTTTTCAGGATAGCGTTAAGGAAAGCCAGCTCCATGGGCTTCTCCCCACCGTTCCAGGGGTGCCAGAGGTCGGGGTTAAGGAAGCGAATGAAAATAAAGGCTATGTAGCTCAAAAGGAAAATGAGCTCACTCTGGAGGATTTCCCTGCGCTTTTCCCGATAAAATTCAATGATTTCGGAATGGTTTTTCCACAGGAGCCAGAAATTCCCGGCAGCCATTAAAATAAGGAGGATTGCGATGGTGCTGGTTCTGTTCTGGGTGAAACGGAGGCTCGCTCCGACCCAGTTAAGGTATGCTAAAAGCAATAAACCTAAACCTTTGGCAAAAACATAGCCTCTGAGGTGAAGCCGGCGGAATAAAAAGTAAACCATGGGTGAAGCCACAAGCCCGATGAGTTCCAAAACAAACCACCAGGTTATCGCCCCCAAAAGAGGATTGGAAGAAGCCCAATGGTTCCAGCGGTAATCATCCACTTCCGGGAGCATGTCTACGGGGGTGCTCAGAAGGAGTGGAGGTTTCCTATCCTCGCCGGGTGGCCCGCTCAGGTGGCCCGGGATAGCCTCCTCCCAGAATCCCCCAAGAAGCTTTTCCCATTCCTCGTCCGTCAGGTCCCGCACTTTCTTAAAAACTATGGGTTTTGGATGGTCGTAAACCGTAAAGCTTTCGTCGGCCTTATCGTCAGGTATGACCCATGGGCCAAGGCGGGGGTAGGAGGAAAATTCGGCTACTTTTTCAAAGCCTAATTTTTCCGCAAAAAGGAGCTCATAGTAACGGATGGTCATCGGGTAACGGAAAGGCAAACGGGGGATTGACCCATACAGCCGATTGCTGGCAATTATTATGTAATCGGCCTGCCGCAATGTTTCTTTTATGATGGAAAACTTCTGGGGTGTGTCTTCTTCGTATAAAGGAAGGACAAGGTGCCTGTAACCCGGGTAAGGTTCACCTTTTATAAGTTTGGGTAGCTCATCATCCCAGTGCTCCACAGCTATGGTGGAACCAGGAGGGATGTTGCGGTAAATCCAACGGGAGGCTTCAATCCAGGGGTGGGTTTGCCCATAAACCCCGTTTACAAAGGCCAGTGCCCATAAGGCTGTGGGGATAAGGACGAAGGGTGCAAGGGAAATATGGCGGATTTTTCCTGATAGGTGCTCCAGGAAGAGAGCACCGAAGAGGCAAAGGAAAGGGATGATTGGGAGCATATAGCGCATGAATTTGACCATAAAGGAGCCATTTATGATGAAATAAGGCAGGACCCAGGCCAGTATCACTATTTCGCCAGGTGGGCTTTTCCTCCGCAGCAATCGGAATATAACCCAGGCAAAGCCGATGAAGCTGGCAAGACCCAGAGGCCATCCCATCCCCCAGCGCAGTTGCTGTTCAACATGGTAAGCAAAAGGCACCGTCCCACGATACTGCCTGGTATAGGGGTAATCAAGCTTACCCTGGACCATACCCCCCTGTTCAAGGATCTGAGCGAGGTAAAATTTGAAGTCAAGCAAGGCAAAGGGAGAGGTTAGGGCAAAAGCCAGGAAAGCGGCCAGAAGTGAGAGGATTAAGAGGTAAAACCGCTTTTTCTTATCGGGATATAACCAGGAAGCTAAAACAACTGCGGCCAACACGGGCATAGCACTGAATTTGGAGGAAACTGCCAGCCCAGCCGCAGCTCCAGCCAGAAGAGGTGACCAGGGCTTCGCCCCGACAGCAGAGTAAAGGGAAAGCACCACGAAGAAGGTAGCTACCGGGTCAAAGGCGTAATAATGGGCAAGCTGTATGTGGGAGACGGTCAGGGCCACAAAGGAAGCCCCCCACAACCCGACCTTTTCTCCGTAAAGGTTTTTCCCGATCAGGTAAATGAGGTAAACGGTGCCGGTATCAAAAAGGGCGGAGAGCACTCTGCCCAGTAGGTTTATGTAATCGTAAGAAGGCAGTAAAGTCAGGATGGAGTGAGGGAAGAAAGCTTTACCGAGAGCTGATAGAAGCCAGGCCGTTGCTGTAAGGATATATAAGGGCAGGTGGCCATAAGCGAAGTTCCTCGGAGTTTTTGTTTCCGGATTGTAGAGGGGATTTAAAGGTGAAAGGCGAGGATGAAGGGCTTCGGGAAGGTTGCGAGGGGGGCGCATCTCCACCGCTACCATGGTTATCCAGCGCTCATCAGGGTGGGCGTGCTGGAATTCGTCCCAGTTTATATTGTAGAGGCGTAAGGTGAGGCTCGTTGCGAGGATTAAGGTTAACCAGAGAGCGGGCAGGAGCTTTCTGGATTTCAAAGCCTAATCACCCCCCGTTTTTGAGAGTTTCTTTTTGCGCCGCCAGGGACGGGAACCGGGAGGAGCTGGTATCACTACTTCGGGACGAATTTCAGGACGATAACCCGGCACAGGCGAGCGGAGATATTCTTCGGTTACCCGTTTACCTTCCGCTATCATCTCCGCTGTTCTGGAAAAGTCCTGAGGATCAATGCCCGCAAAGGCTGTTATCTTGATGTGATGAAGGGTTATTTCAGGGTTAGCTGCAGCATCCTCCAGGTCTTCCAGGAGGTGCTCATAAAGCATAATGGTAATGCAACGTCTGCCTATGTTTACAAGGCCGCGAATATTTTGTTCTACCTGCCCACCGTAGCTTACATCAATGGCATAAATTTCCTTTGCCCCCTTTTCTATGGCTACTTCTATCGGGACATTGGCTACCACCCCGCCATCAACGAACTGATACCCATTGTATTCTACCGGGGGGAAAGTTATGGGCTGAGCTGCGCTGGCCATAACGGCGTCTACCAGCGATGCTTCTGGGTCATCGCCGAAAAGGTAAAGAGTGGCCGTATTGAGGTTGGCGGCAGTAATGTAAAGTTTGACCCTTAAGTCGCCAAAGCGCCTTTTATCGGGTGGGATGTATTTCTCCACCAGGCGACGAAGGTGATCGCTGGGAAAAAGGCTGTCTTTTCCGGTGATGAGGCGCCAGAACATGGTAAATTTGTTGCCCGGAAAGACATCCTCCCGGCGGATACTTTTCCATAGCTCGCCGAGCTTGTATGCCCCTTCTAAGGTGGGATCGGTAGCGATGAAAGCTGCATTCATTGCTCCAGCCGATGTCCCCACCAGGATATCCGGTTTTATCCCGTGTTCAAAAAGGGCTTGGAGGGCCCCCACTTCCAGAGCCCCCCTGTTCCCCCCACCACTTAAAACAAAAGCTACTGGCCCTTTAGCCAATTTTCACCCTCCTTAAGCTTGCTGAGAGGTTTTCCTGTTCCCCCACGCTTGTGGAGGACTATTTCGGCCATTATGCTTATGGCAATTTCCTCAGGCGTTTCGGCCCCTATATCCAGGCCTATGGGGGCATGGACTTTATCAATGAGGCTCTGATCAAACCCCTTTTCCCTCAGGCGTTTGAAGATGAGAGCTACTTTGCGGCGGCTTCCCAGCAACCCTATGTAGGAGGCAGGGGAATTTATCACCTTTTCCAGTGCCAGCGCATCGCTTTCGTGAGATCTGGTGGCTATGACCACCCAGGTATGAGAAGTTATGGGGAAGTTTTCCAGAAGGGAGGTGAGCTCACCCGCGCGCACTTCATCGGCAAAAGGGAAACGGTCCTTTGAGGCGAATTCCCCTTTCTCATCCAGCACCGCAATCCGATAACCAAGTTCCTTTGCCAGTTTAGCAAGAGCCAGGCTCACGTGCCCTCCGCCTATTAAAAGGAGGGTTTCGGTTGGAGAGATCACATCCACAAATATCTCCACATTTCCACCGCATACTCCTAAATCCTCAGGGTGTAAATCAGCTTGCAAGCCGTAATGGAGCAAGCGGGGTTTCCCTTCGGCGAGGGCCATAAGAGCTTCCTGAATTACGGCATTTTCCAGAGCTCCTCCCCCTATGGTGCCCACGGTGGAGCCATCAGGTTTTACAAGGATCTTAGCCCCTTCTTTTCTCGGAGCGGAACCGCTGACTTTCACTATTGTGGCCAAAGCTACACTTTCACCCTTTTCCAGGGCTCTGGCTATTTCCCGGAAGATTTCCTCCATATCTACCCCCCAATCTCTGCCATCGTCCTTCCGGTTGGTAAAGATAAAGCTTGCAGATTGTGACTTTCAGGCTTAAGGGAAACGGCTTTCTGGAATATCTCCCTCAGCTCCTCATCAGTTGCCCCGGAACGCAGGGCTGTTTTAATGTCTACCTCAAAATCTGAAAGAAGGCAGGGCCTCAATTTGCCATCGGAGGTAAGACGCAGCCGGTTGCACTGGTAACAGAAATGTTCGCTTATAGGGGTTATAAAGCCGATGGTGCCTTTTGCTCCTTTCAGCCGGAAATATCGGGCGGGGCCATTGCCTATTAAGCTGGCGGGAAGCAAAGGCCCGAAGACTCTTTCTATGTCTTCTCGTACTTCCTGCATGGAAACATACCTGCCCAGATTGCTCCCTGCCTCAGCGCCTACGGGCATAACTTCTATAAAACGCACATGCCATTCTTCATCTATAGTAAGGCGAGCAAAATCTATAACTTCATCCCGGTTGAACCCATCAAGGACTACCATATTTATCTTGATAGGGGTTAAGCCTGCCTTTTTGGCCTCTTCTATGCCCTGAAGCACATCTTCCAGGTTGCCAAACCTGGTTATATTGCGAAATCGCTCAGGTTTAAGGGTGTCAAGGCTTACGTTAACCCTTCTAAGGCCAGCTTCTTTGAGCTGATGAGCAAAGGCAGGGAGGAGGACGCCGTTGGTAGTCATGGCCAGATCCTCAATCCCCGGGGTGGAGGAGATCATCTTTACCAGCTCAACAATGCCTCGCCGGACAAGAGGTTCTCCTCCGGTCAGGCGGATCTTAGTTATGCCCAGGGAGGCAGCTATTTTTACAATTCTGGCAATTTCTTCAAGGGTTAAAAGTTCATGGTGAGGCTTGAGAGGCACACCCTGTTCGGGCATGCAGTAAACACAACGGAGGTTACAGCGATCCGTTACGGATATCCGTAAATAGCTTATGGAGCGATTGTAGGAGTCAACGCATCCCATTCCAATTTTGCCCGAAATTAACCATTAACCCCATAGGTATGACGGATAAACCCCACTTCCCCTTTCCTGAGGCTTTCCTCCATCTCAGGATGGATTTCGGCCCCAAAGCGATATTGAAATGGCCACATGCTTTTCCGGTGGAATATCCCTATCCTGTCGCCTTCCCCAAGCTTCACATTTAAATCCGGGTAAAACCCAGGCATGGCTGAAAGTTTTCCGTTGATGAAGGTTATGCCCCGCTCCTCCTGGGGGATGCCCAGTTTTTCCAGCAAGTCTTTCATGGTAGTGCCGTCAGGAAGATCCAGATTTACTCTGGCGTAATGCTCTCCTCCTCCATATTTTGCTATCGGGCCGTAGAGCCATACTTCTACTCGCATTTTGCCTCCTTTTAAAAGCATCCAAGCTGGCATTTAACTATGCGTATGCCCAAAGCTTCGGCTGCATTAGAAACCTCCAGTTTGCTCCTGTTGAGCCTTCGGGCTATGGTCCAGGCTTCCGCACAGGTAAGTTTACCCTCTTTGCTCCGTTTCTTTATTTCTCCTTCCAGCTCAGGGGGAACTTCCGCCAGGGGAACAACAAGTTTCTGCCCTCCATACCCGAAAAGGCCCAATTGACATCGGCTTATTTTGACCCCCATTTCATCGGCTTTTTGCCCCACAATTAGAGGTTTCACTCGAAGCTTCCGGGCTATGGCAAAAGCCTTCTCACAAGGGAGCTTGCCCTCTTCCAGGTTTTCAATAATTAATTCCTCCATATATCCCTCACGAACGCAATTTTCTCAGGATAAGGATCAGCACAAATAGCCCAGCCCCTGCAGCGAGCAAAGGTATACCGTAACCAGTCTGAGGTGTAGTTGCAGGAACGGGCGTGGGGGTAGGTGTTGGGGCAGGAGTTGGTGTTCCTGCCAGGACAGGCGCTAAGGTAGGGGTTGGTGTTCCAGCCAGCACAGGTGTAAAAGTAGGGGTAGGAGTTAGAAGCGGGGTTGGTGTAAACGTTAAAGTAGCGATAGGGGTAAGCCTGGCCAGAAGCGAAGTCTGGGTAGGTGTGGGAGCAGCTGGCTTTGTGGGCTTCATAAGGGCAAAGTAAAATATGCCACATAGACCTACTATCAGGACGGCTATAAGCCCTAATAGTAATACGGTGAAAATCCTGTCCTGACCTGTTCCCAGGGAAAGCTTCGGTAGCTTTACGGACATTTTCCCTCCTCTATGATTCAATTGCTTCTAAATTAACAACAGGTATCTCAACCTCTGCGCCGTTTTCAAGACGAACCAGGGCTGAAGGGATTATGTATCCGCTTTCCAGGACCATTTCTCTCCGGCCCACTTCTAAGACTTCTCCGAAAAGGCCTTTGTGAGGGCCACGGCTTACCTTAACTTTTAAGCCGGTCTCAGTTTTAACCCTTGGAGATGGAGCTAAAATGTCTTCGGGGACCGAGATGATGATAAAAGGGGGAGAGGCAAGTATAGAGGCCTCGTAGCCTTCTGAGCTGCAAAGGAGCTCAAAGGCGAGGGAGTTAATGGGAATCTGCCCGAATCCTTCCGTGAGGATAATCGGGTAAGGCATGTTCAAGGCTTCGTCCCTTAAGGAGGGTTTTAAGCTTCCTGCTATAATACCCCCTACCTGAATTGAAGCAGCCCTGGATAGGACCTCTTTATCCTGAATGGTCCCGCAAACAACAATAAATCCCTTGGCTGAGGCCTGCAAGCTATCAGGGGAGAGTGGGCTACCTCTGTCTTCAACAACCTTTATAATCCCGCTCTTTTCCTTGCCATTGACCCATATCCCTTCAATCACTGCCCCCTTACCTTCTATTATTGCCCCATAGTAAGGGATTATCTGGCTTACAGTGCCCTTTAAACCGGCCTTTAACTCTATTTTTCCCGAGGGCGTTTCCAGAATCACCATCCCCATGCCTGCAGCAGCCACTCGCCCTGACGCCGGAGAAGCATAACTTACGAAAGTGAAAGGGAGAAATCCCTTGCGAGAGGCTATTTCCTCCCCAGCTTCAACCTTTTCCCCCGGCCTTTTCTTCAAAAAACGATCCAGCTCACTCTCCTTCACCCCAAGTTCCCTGGCCACATCAAGGCAAACCCACTTCTGCAGTTCAGCCGTGGCAATGATCTGAGAGGGTTCAACAGTGTCTCCCGGTCGGACCAGGACTTCCCCAGGGACCGGGAGGCGCCTCTCTACCTGAACCGTTAAGAATGGGGTTATGCGGACAAACCTGGCGAAATTCATGTTTCCATCTCCCAGAGCCATTTTTGGATTTTATCCCGCTGGGCAGGAGGAAGAAGCGGCCTGCCCCTGGCATCCAGAATCATCCCTATGATCCCCCCTCTGACTTCTAATTCCTGACCTTTTTGAGCCAGGCCAAGGCTCAGCCCCCTGGCAAGGTTAATTTTCAAGGAAGCTTTTCGGCCGGGAGCCAGGGGTATAACTTCTATGCTCCCAGCTTTGACCTCTGCTTCCAGGTGTCTTCCATCGTCAAAGTAGATACCGGCTCTTATCGCTATAGTTCCTTCGGGGACCTGGCCTGAAGGAGCTATTACCGTCCCGATGGGAATCAAGGCATCGCGTTCCAGAACCTCAAAAACGGCTTGCGGATTCAGATAAACAAGGGAACCAAGGGATAAACATAAGCCCAACCTATCCACCGCTATCAGGGTTACACCCGTAAGCTGGAAAACATCAATCGCTGCCAGAGCTAACCAGCCCGCAATCGGGAAAGAACTTAAGGCTCCACCTGTCAGCAAAAGCATATCCACTGCAAGCTCTGGACCAAATAGGGCCCTGATATAGTCCTGGGCTGCGGAAAAGGCCTCCCGGAGCACCTCCCTGAGAATTGCTCCCTCAAGCATCAGCTCTTCCCTGGTTATGGGAATGGTTTCAGGGCGAAGGGATTTTTCTAGGATGATCTCAGCCACTTTCTCAAGATCGGCTTCATAGGGAAGCCAGCGGATAACCCTTCCGGGTTCCCGTAACAGGAAATCCGCCCGATTCAGGCTTAAATCACAGTGAACAGAGGTAAAGAAATTGTCCATTGTGGCGCCGACCAGTGTGGTGTAAGTTCCACCTGCATCCACACCCAGAATGCCTCTTTCAAAGCCATAGAGGTTACAAAGGTACCGCACTATGTGAGCAAAGGAAGATACAGGAGTGACAAAGGGAGCAGAAAGGATGGAACGCAGGTAGCCCATTTCGTATAGTTCCGACAGCCTCATCTGACGGTATAACTCCTCCAGCTCTCTGAAAAGGCTCCCAACATTTTGTTCCTCAAGAGAAGGCAAGATGTTATCGGTGAAGCGCAGCTGTGTTACAGAGCTGAGTATTTCTTCAACATGGCCGCGAGCTGCACTGTTCCCGGCAAAAACTACGGGTGGTTTCCCCGCCTTTGGGAACAAAGGGTAAACCAGAGAAAGCATCCGGGCCATTTCCACAAGAGGCTTGATGCTGCTTCCTTCGCTTCCCCCGGTTATTAATATAAGGTCGGGTGCGTTCTCGTTCAGAGTGCGCAAAAGGCTTTCAAGCCTGGCAGTTTGACTTTCCTCCCCCAGGTAGGAGAAGGAGCCGCTCTCCTTAGCGTAGTAACAGCGTATGGCTTTCCGTGCAGCTTCAAGGCTTATATCCGATAGGCCCATAAGCATTACTTTCAAAGGTGGCGGGAAACTTACAGAGGCGGTGAAGAAATCAACCCCTTCAAATTCCCTTTCGGGAATCAAGGGTATGCCTTCCGCTCCCAGAAGGCGACGGCCAGTGGCTTTTTCCACACTTGATATAGCATAACGCAGCCCTGAGAAAGGGTCACCTTCAAAGGTACGGCCAAAAGTAGGAGCCCATCCTGTAGCTATAAGCCGGTAATTTCCATCGGCCCTGTCCAGAAGAAAGGCCTTGGTCCGGATGCTCCCCCAATCTACCACTAATATGGGGCCACCCATCAATCTTTCTACCACCCCACAACCTCCAGCATAAACTTTATCCGTGAGGCTAAAAGGGTCAGGAAAGTGACAAGACCGGTAGCAAAGAGAGCTCCAAAGGCTATCATTATGAAAGCTTTGCCTAAGGAGGCCCAGGCCCTGAAAATTCTTCCCCGGCGGGTTCCTGTGAAGTAAAAATAAAGCAGTGCGCTTAGAGTGCCCACTAAAATTATGAAATTATTGATGGCTTTACCAAGTCCTGTCTGCGCAGGGTTAAGGGAAAGCATGGAAGCCCTTACCTGAGGCCAGATAGTTCCAGCCACTGCCCCTCCCACAGCCAGGCCAGCTCCGATGCCAAATAGGAAAGCCAGGGATAGATTTCCGAGCCATCCAGCCCTGGGCAGAAGTTTGGATAAAAGTAAAAGCCCCAGGATTAAAGGAACAAGAAGCCCAATGTTAGCTTGGGGGTCTTGCAGGAGCGGAAGGAGGAGCTTTTTCTCTATGATGGCCTTATAGGATACCAGGAAAGCATAGCCTGAAGCCACTCCGATAAGAATATGCAGGGCCAGCCGGTAAAGGAAATTGTCTTTTATAAGATAGCTGAAGACTATCAGGGTGAGGACGAAAGCTACCCATTGACCAATTACGTCAAGGTTCAGCATAATCCTTCCCTCTTAAGGCTTTTTAGCCTTTTCCCCGAGCTATAGCGCCCAAAAGGATTATGAGCAAGGCTATCAAAACCGCAAAGGATTGAGCAGATATAATCTCCGTTGATGCCGAGGGCTTGCCCCTGAGAGCATCGTAGAAAGCAGCATCTGCTACACCACCCAACAGCCCTTTAAGTTGTCCGGAATTAAAGTAAGGCTCAACATAAGGTTTCAAGCCAGCTATCACCACCGCTGCCATTGGAACCTGAAATGTTGAGCCAATCTGCTCAATCCACCCCACCAGAGCAGGCGATTGAGCGCTGAGCATTAGCACCAGTTCCCAATCGCCGAAACTTCTTATGCCCTGGAAAGCCGGGAAAGAATCCAGAGCCTCTCCCCGGAGGTAATCATATTTAAAAATTTCACCGATCGAAGTCCCCAGAGCTCTCAGGCTCACTTCCGCTCCGGGTATATAACCAAGGTTGACAAACTCCTCCCCGTATTGAAAACCTTGCTTTTCCACAAACTTCTGGGCCAGTGCTGGCCCCGTAGGAGTCAGACTAATGAGGGAAAGGCGGCAACCCTTCTCCTTGAGGTGCGCGAGAACAGGTGAAGCCAGCATCTCCATTTCACCAGCCATATAAGGTTCATAGTCAAAAGCCACCAGCACAGTGGAACCAGCAGGGAGGGACTCCACTGTTTGGAAAAGGGCCTCAACTCCGGATGGGGTTGGAGGTGAACTGAAAGGCATAGAGGGCCAGCCCAGTAGCAAAGGTATAAGCACAGCCAGGAAAAGAACAAAATAGATAAGCCTGTGAGTGCGGAGCCTTCTGGCCGGTGCTTTAATTTTGATTAAAGGCACAGCGGGAGTTAGTTTCACCAATTTCTGCACTTCCTCCATGCCCAGGCCTGGTCTCACCCCCTCCATGCGTAGAGGAAGCTTTTCCGGCGGCATGAAGACAGTGGCCGGTTTCAGGAGCCCTTTCAGACCTCTCAACAGCCCTTCCCTTTCAACCTCTCCTTCTTCCTCAAGAATTGGTGGAACTTCGGGAAATCTTTCCACGGGGCGAAGAGCTTCAAGCCAGGGAGGGATTTCGGCCAGGGCCGGCACCTCTTCTGTTTCCTCTTCCAGCCAGGGTATCTCAACTTCTTTCAGCCATTCGGCCGGGAGAGGAGCCTCAACTGACGGAGCGATCGTTTCGGCTTCTCTAAGCCACTCAGGCAGTTCTTCCTCCGGATATTCAGTGACGTGCGGAGGTTTTTCCTCCACTTCCACCGTAAGCTCTGGCTTCTCCTCTTCAGGAAGGGCCATCTCCTGGATCCTCGCTCTCAGGTCGGAGAGGATATCGGGGATTTCTTCTTCCGGGATTTGGGAGATAAACTCTTCCGGAAAGACGGGGACTTTTGGCAATTCTTCAGGTGGTGGAGCCTCTTTGAGGTAGGCATTGCAATTTACACACCTCTCACTTCCCGGAGGGTTCAAAGTCCCGCAAATCTGGCAACGGATCCCCTCTTCGGGAACCAGGCGCGTCCCGCACTGGTTGCAGAACCTGCTTCCTTCACGGTTAGCAGTCCCACAGTTAGGACAGTAAATCATCTCCCTTTACCTCAATCAACATAAGGCCTGTCCATCCCTATGAGGAGTTTCAATCCTGTAGCTATGATGCCCAAGGCTACCCCGAGGAGGATTCCTCTAACTCCAGCCATAGCTGGCACCGATAAAATCCAGTCCTTAATAGCACTTAAAGGCCATCCAAAATCACTTACTATGGCAAAATATCCCAGGAGCACCAGGGAAGAGGTGATGAGCATAATGGTGGACTCAAGGTTTCTCTTTTGAAAAGCCCTGTAGCCTGCTGACAGGGCAAAGAAGGCCAGAAGAGCCATCACTGTAGCCTGAAGGGGGTACTGAACGTAACGGAATATCCAGCTGACTATTAACCCATGCGGCCCGGCCGGATCTACAAAGCCGAAAACAAGGACAATCCACATGGCTAAGATTACCACGATGCTATAACCCCACCCCTTTTCCCGCCGAAAAACCCTTGAAATATGCACAAAGAAGATGTTAAGCAGGCCTGTTATCAAAGCGAAGGCGGTTATTATTACAGCCCAATGCAGCAAAGTCTTGCCCGCCTGGTCCAGGACGGGATGGGATATGAAGAAATCAAGCAAAATCATCAGCCCTGAGACAATAGCCAAGAAAACAGGTAAAGCTTTCTTCATATTACCCCCAGAGTTTTAAGGATAACCCCCAGGGCTATCCCGCATATCAAGATAAAGCGCATTACATCCTGAGCAATAATGCCTGCCAGAGCCTGGGGCTCCCTGGAAAGATAAGCTCCGGCAGCGAAAACTTCCTCCCCTAAAAGGTTGTGATCCGTTGAAGTATAGACAAAAGGAAGAACTGCCGGATCAGTAGAGCCGGCCACCTGGTCAATTCCCTGGTGGTTAGCCATCTCGCTTAAAATCAAGAATTCATATCCAAAAGGTCCGACGGCAATGTGGAGTATTGGCTTCTCATTTTTAAGAACTTCTGCTGCGCCGGCAGCGTAAACTCCCTTTTCCGGAGCTATAAAGTAAATGTATCCTCCCCTCGCGCCAGTTTTCCTCCTAAAGTCATAGGCTGAAAGCATAGGGGCGGGATGAAAGAAGGTGGAAGTGACGGGAACATGATACTGGCTTCCTTGCTTCTGTGTGTACTCCAGAAGGCTAAGGCCAGCCCTGGTTTCGGCCGTGTCCTTATCACCCAGAGTGCCAGTGCCCGAAGAAATATGCAAAGGCCTACCGCTTTCTATGGCTTTATGGAAAGTCCCTTTCAAGAAATCTAAAGCTGGCAATGGTCTAAGGTTCGGCTTGCCCCTCAGCCTCACTTCTATGAAGGCAATATAGATAAACAGGAGGAAGAAAAGCAAAAAAGCGAGGCTTAGCTCACTCATTGTTTTCTCCTTCTATAAAAGCTAAAAGCCTTTCAGGCTCGTTCAGAAGGGTGACAAAGGGCTTGAGCTTCCCCGGGCCAACGAAAGGTTCCATGAAAATAAGGCCATGGCTCATAATTGGTGTAATGGGTTTGGCGATTTTTAGGATTAAGATGGCAGGCCCTTCTAAACCCCACTCTTTTATTTTCCTGGCCATCATCATGTAAAGGTCTTCCTTTAGCATGTTTTCCTCGCACGCCAGAGGCTTTCCCGCTCCCGGGAGTTTGAGATTTACCATGGCCTTAGGTTAAGCAGGGCCTCCAAAAGTTTGCGCCTCTTTATCAGTCTTATAGCCTGTCTGGCTTTGCTGGCTATAGTTTCCCCAAAGACTGTTTCATAATCCCCCAGTAAGCTTCTGAGATGGGCTATAGCGTTTTCCTTCCCAACCCAGCCTAAAGCCAGAGCTGCTTCAGCACGCACCTGAGGGTGCGGGTCGTTCAGGAGAGGAAGCAGAAGTGGCTCAGCTTCTGGGGTCCTCAGTTTACCCATGGCTTTGGCCGCCGCCGAACGCACAGCCGGGTGAGGATCCTTCGCCAGTTCAGCTAATAAGGGCAACGCCTCATCTCTGGGAATAAACCCCTTGCCAAGGGCAAGGGCTACTGCCCGGCGCACACCCCACGCAGGGTCATCTATAGCCTTTTTAAGGTTCTCTACCGCCTCCTTAGTTCCGATGTTTAACAAGGCCTCGGCCGCACTCCAGCGGACAAGCTCGCTTTTACTGCTCAGAGCCTTGCTTAAACCCGCCAATGCCTCTAAACTTCTGAGCTTACCTAAAAGTTGGGCCACTTCGGCCCGAAGGTTTGTATCCCTTCTGCCCAAAAGTTCTAAAAGCCGGTGAGAAACTTCTTTCCCTCCAATGGAAAGAAGAGCCTCCCCTGCTTTCCACCGAACAAAAGGGTGGGGATCGCCAAGAGATTCTATCAAGACTGAAACAATTTCGGGGGTCGGGGGTGAACCGGCTAAGGCTTCGGCTGCTTCCCACCTCCTTCTGGCATCAGGGGAACTTTTCAGGGTCTGAAGTAAACTTTCCCAATCCCGGCTTTGTCTTCTGAAGAGCCCAGCAAGGTTTTGAAGGAGTTTCACTTTTCGGGTGCCTCCTCAAGGGCTTCTTTGAAAGCCTGGTAAGCTTCATCCCCAAAAAGCACAAAGATCACCTTCTCCAAATTGCTGCCTTTAGATAAGTATTCCCTAACAGCTTTAACCATGATATTTGCCGCTTCTTTTAAGGGGAAACCCCCAACCCCTGTCCCTAAAGCAGGGAAAGCAATGCTTTTCAGGCCAAGGTCTTCCGCCAGCCTCAGGCTATTTATAGTTGCGCTCCGGATGGACTCGGAGGAAGGGGGGATCATCTGACCCTGGTCGTCATAGCCCATGGCTGCAGCGTGAATGACGTAACGGGCTTTAAGGCGGCCAGCTCCTGTAGCCACTGCTTCCCCAACCTTTATTGGCCCCTTGGATAAGGCTTCACGTTCAATCTCTTCCCCTCCAGCCCTTTTTATAGCCCCAGCTACCCCTCCCCCCATCCAAAGCCTATTATTAGCTGCGTTCACTATTGCATCAGCTTCTATGGTGGTTATATCGCCTTTAAGGACAATTATTTCGCCCATGGCTTAAATTACGTGCTTTTCTCCCACAAATTCTTTCTCAGCAAAGCGGTTGTAGCGGAACTCGGTTATATCAAAAGTTACAGAACGCCCTTCCATTATGAGCTCAGACATCACAAGGCCGGTGGCTGGTGAGAGCATGAAGCCATGACCACTGAACCCCACCGCACAGTAAAACCCTTCAATGCCCGGAATTGTGTCTATTATGGGCTGGCTATCGGGAGTGACCTCGTAGAGGCCAGCCCAACCCCTCATAATGCGGGCCTTCTCCAAGATGGGGATGCGCTTTATCCCGTGTTCTACCACTTTCTCCATGAAACTCCAATCCACATTCATGTTGAAACTCGGGGGCTCCGTTAGATCGCTCATCCCCATCAAAAGACCAGGCCCTTCCTTGCGCATATACCAGTGATACTTGAAGTCAATGGTCATAGGCCAATCGGGGGGAATGTCGGGGAAAGCGTCAGTAACAAATACTTGGCGCCGGTAGGGGTCAACGGGTATATCAACCCCAATCATATTGCCGATAAGGCGGGCATAAGGGCCAGCAGTGTTAACCACTATAGGGGCCTCTATCGGCCCCCTGGTAGTTTCAACTCCCTTTACCTTACCCCCCTCAACCTTTATCCCAATAACTTCTGTTTCCAGTTCAATTTGAACGCCCAGGCGGCGAGCTTGTTTAGCGTAGCCATTGGCAACGGAATAGGGATCGGCGTAACCATCGGTAGGACAATAAGTAGCGGCTAAAACGTCCTCGGTATTTATATAAGGCCAGCGTTTGCGCACTTCATCGGGCCCAAGCCATTCAACTTCCAGGCCAAGGCTTCGCTGCAGGTTATAACTCTGGCGGAAAAGCTCCACATCTTCGGGGTCTGTCAGCAGGAAAAGGTAACCAACCTGATGAAAACCTATATCTTCGCCCATCTCCTCTTTAAATCTCTCAAACTTTTTCACGCTATACATGGCCATCCTGACATTGACTTCGGTGGAAAATTGCTGGCGGATGCCTCCGGCAGAAAGTCCAGTTGAGCCTGCCGCTATGAATTTCTCCTTTTCCACCACCACGATTTCTTTCATGCCCTTCAGAGCGAGGTGATAGGCAGTACTGAGGCCGTTTACTCCTGCTCCTATTATCACCACGTTAGCCTTAGGGGGGACCATGGCCATACCTCCAGCATGGTTTACTTCATTTTATCTGGAAGGGTAGAATAAGTCAATTTTCTTCCCCTCTGCGGGCTATTAATCCTTTCTCCTCCAGCAATTCCATAAGCCTTGCGGCCCGGTTGTAACCTATCCTCAGCTTCCTCTGGAGGAAAGATGTGGAAACCTTGCCATGCTCCTGAACGAGCCTTATCGCCTCTTCCAGGAGGTCATCTTCTTCATAGCGCACTCTCCGGGTAGCGTAATCTGCAGCGGGGGATAATTCATATTGAGTGCGAGGGAAAAGAGGTTCTGCGGAGCCCTGGGCTTTCCAGAAATTAACCAGACGTTTTATTTCCCTTTCGGACACAAAGCACCCCTGAATCCGTATGAGGCGCGTGGAGTCGGGGGGCATGAAGAGCATATCTCCCCTTCCCAGAAGGTCCTCAGCCCCGGCAGAATCCAGGACAACTCTTGAGTCTACTTGACTGGTGACAGCAAAACTTATGCGGGCCGGGAAGTTAGCCTTTATTAAGCCAGTGATAACATCAACGCTTGGCCTCTGGGTGGCAATGACCAGATGGATTCCCGTAGCCCTGGCCATCTGAGCCAACCTGGTTATCATTGCCTCCATCTCTTCCTGAGCCATGAGCATAAGGTCAGCTAACTCGTCCACTATAACCACGAGGTAAGGAATGATATCCTGCCCTCTGGAAACCATAATCTGATTGTATTCATCTATGTTGCGGGCCCCTTCCTGGGAAAAAAGCCTGTACCGCCTGCCCATTTCGTTCAGAGTCCAGCGAAAGGCCTCAATAGCCTTTTCCACTTCAACTATTACAGGAAGGGCCAGGTGGGGGAGACCGTTAAAGTGCACCAACTCCACCCGTTTGGGGTCTACCAGGATAAGGCGCAGGGTTTCCGGAGTGTTTATGCAGGTTAAGCACGTAACCATGGAATTTATGCACATGCTTTTGCCCGAACCCGTGGCTCCAGCAATCAGGAGATGCGGCATTGTGGCTAAATCGGCCACTACAGGCTGACCGGAAACATCCCGACCGAGGGCTATTTTAAGTCTGGATTCCCGACGGCGGAATTCCTCGGATTCCATAACCCCTTTTAAGGAGACAAGGGAAAATTCAGAGTTAGGAACTTCAATGCCCACGTAGGAGCGACCAGGGACAGGGGCTTCAATGCGGATGGGTGCTGCTGAGAGAGCGAGGGCCAGGTCATTGGCCAGGGCTTTTATCCTGGAAACCTTAACTTTAACCCTTATGGGTCGGCCATCGGGGCCTTTCTTCTCCACAAAACCCGGCTCAACTCCAAACTGGGTTACAGTGGGGCCACGGTTTACTTCTACAACCCTGGCCGGTATCCCGAAGCCAGCCAGAGTTTCTTCAATTATCCGGACTTTTCGGCGGATCTCGGCTTCTTCAATTTCTTTTTCCGTGTAATCCTCCAGGATCTCATGGATGGGGGGAAGTTGCCAGCGCTGTTTCACCCCTATGATCCTGGGCGGCAGATAGGTTGCCTCCTCCGGCCGCTGAGGCCGGGAAACCACAATTTCAGGCCTTTTTATCCTCCAGGACTTTATAATTTCGCTAACTTTTGCCGTAAAGGTCCGCAGTAATTCCATTGCCTTTGCAGGGGAAAGGCCCAGGGCTATAAATGCAGAGGCAATGATGAAAAGCAAAATGATGAAAACCCCCACCGGCCCAAAGGCCGTTCTCATTACCTCCAACGTAACCAAGCCCAGAAATCCACCCCCCTCTCCCTTGCTCGCCAGGCCTCTTGGGTCCCCGGAGGCAAAAAAGAAGTGGAAAGTGGCTAAGAGTAGAAAGAACAATACCCAACCCGCTGCCAGACGGAGGATTTCTTTCCTTGTGACTTTTCCAGCTTTATAAAGGAGCAATAAGGCTCCTGTGGCTCCCATCAGGAAAGGGGAAAAAACAACCCCCCAGCCAAAAACCTGGCGTAGAAGCATCAGCCATTGCCCTGTGAGAGTGCCTTTCGGGGAGGGTAGGAGGCTAAAGAAGGTAAAAAGAGCCATAAGGATGAGAATCCCCCCGATAATATCCAATCGGAATATTTTGACATGCTCCTTTTTCTTTTTAGCCATCGGCTCCCCCTACTTCATTATAAACTTGTGCAAATCAAAAGGCAAGGGGGCATTAATACATTCGGGGGAAAGTTGCGAAACTTAAATTTGCCATCCAGTTTGCCGAGAGAGATTCTGGCCCCGGTAGCAACACAATCCCGTAAAGCGGCTCAAAGTTAATTTTTCCAGTCAATTGGAGGACGATGTTTGATGCGCCAGATTACTCCTACGGGGTAACCTGCCATCTTAGCTATGTCGCCTGTAACCCTTATTATGGGAACCAGGAGAAAAGCCAGGATTTTTTCCTGAAAAGACAAACCTTTCATCATCCGGAAGAGACGACGGTAAGGGTTACGCAGGTATAAAAAGCCGCCTACAGCAAAACCAAGCCACCAAAGCGGGTTCACCCTAAGCCCCAGGAAAAATAAAGCAGGCATCAGCACAAAATAGGTGCTGTATCTTATAAAATGCCTTAAACGCCAAAGATCTGCCTTGCCATCACCGCGGGCATAGCGATAATATTGAACAAAAAAGTCCCGCAGGTTCGTCCTCGGTTTGAAGTAAGCGATGGCTTCGGGAACGAAGGGGAAGGGGCCGAAAAGCTTGCGGAGCTTGAAGTCAAAAATTAAATCCTCGCAGTAATCAAGCCATTCCGGGTAACCCCCAACTTTTTCCCAGGCCTCCTTTAAAAAAGCGACGGACCTGCTGGAAGGGAGGAATTTTTTGGGGTTTATATCTTCAAGGGATGGCAATACTGTAGCCCCCATAGCCGTCTCAAATGCTCCCTCCACATCTGGAAGGAAAAAACCGCTTACCACTTTAGCCCCACTTTCAAAAGGGCGGGTCAGCGCTTCAAGCCAAACAGGGGATAACTTGACTCCTGCATCAGTAGAAGCTATTATTTCTCCTGACGCTTCCTTTATGGCCAGGTTGCGTCCCTGGGAGATGTTGGATCCAGGTTTTACGATTAGCTTTATGGGGAGCTTTTTGCTCCATGCTTGTATTATATCTACCGTTTGGTCCGTGGAACCCCCATCCACGATTACGATCTCGTCTGGGGGACGAGTCTGAGCCTGAAGGGAAGCCAGAAGCTTTTCAATGGTTTTTCCTTCGTTTTTTACTGTGACGATAACTGAGATTTTAGGAGCCATAGCCATGAAGTCCTCACGCTGGAGTATCCTGGTAGTGCTTCTGCTTTTAGATTATCTTGTCCTGGCCCTTCTTTACAACATGGCGACCTCCGGGAGCCAACCCGCGGCAACCCCTACAAGGACCCCTAAACCTACTTTTACCCCGGGCCCTGCGCTGCAAATCCTTACCCCGACTCCAGGGCATGTTATCCACCACCGGGTAAAAGAAGGAGAGGATTTGAACATCATCGCTTCTTTATACAATGTTTCTCCGGAAGAGATTCTGAAAGCTAACGGCCTTCCGGACCCATCCTCTATAAAAGCAGGGCAAAAACTCATAATACCCATTAACCCTTAACCCGAACAGTAGCGAGCTCCACCGGTGGCAAATCCTTTAGCTTGATGAAAAGGCGATACTGTCCCGGGGGTGCGTCCGGCGGGATCTGAAGGACATACTGGCCTCTTATTATCTCATTCTCTTTCCACTCAGAAGTTGGATAATCAATTCCGGCAAGGGGAACTTCCACCGAAGCTATTCTGCTACCTCCTACCAGGCTCAGCTCTACAGTCCAATCCTCCTGTGGCTTGAGAACGGCCTGCCAGTAAAGGTTTACCCTTATGAGATCCCCCGGACTTATGGGAGCCTCAGGCAAGTGCTCAAACCCGAGCTTAAACAGGTCATACCCGAGCAGTTCAAAGGGGCCAAAACGAGCACCGCGGCGATTGGTTATACCCAGAGCTTCCAGAGGTGGAGGCTGGGACGGCCTGAGAATTTTTACTTCCCCTAAAGTTAAATGGTCCTGGTTCAACACCGGCAAGCGTTCCCCTGTTTCAGCATCGTAAACGGCCAGGATAAGGGTATAGTGGCCCGGTGGCGTGCCTGGCCTGACCATAAGGCCAATGTTATCAATGATTACATCACCCGGGTTCCAGGAAGAGGTGGGACGACGCCCCCCTTCGGGTTCGGCATCATATTGAGAAGCTACTAATCCGGCAGAGTTCAAAAGCTGCAGGGTTACCTTGTAACGCCTTAATGTGGGCCTTTCTGCTTGCCAGGTGAGGATTATAGGAAGAACATTGCCGCTTTCTACTTCCTGCGCGCCCACTATATAGCCAGTTAAACGGAAAAGTGCCGGTGAGCCAAAAGCTTTGCCTTCGGATACCTCGCCTTGCCTGGAAATTTGACTTTCGGGTACCACGTAAATGGCAAAACGGACGTTTCCCCGCCAGCTTTCACCTGCTTTGAAAGTGTGCTTCTCAAGCCAGCTTTCCACAATCCCCTCGGGATCGGCTTCCCTTTCGCCCCACAATATGGCAAAAATTTTGCCCGGATGAGAAGTTATAATTGCCAGCTCTTCCTCCACTTTACGTCGGTCAGGGGGCCTCTCTCTGGGAATAGGCCATATAGGCAATTTGCCTTTGTAGTAGTAGTTAAAAACATCCATCTGCCCCGGAGCATTGAGGATAATGAGATCTCCAGGTTTTTCCGTGGCCTCTATGTAGCGGGCTATGCTCCGGTAGTCATCTTTGGTGAAGTGAAAATATAAGTCTTTAAGGGTTACAGAGAAAAGCAGAAGGACGCACATAAAGGAAAAAGCTCCCGCTGCGCGTACAAAACCCTTTAAGTCACTGAAACTTAGAGCCAGCAACAGGCAGAAAGGCGGAGCCGATATGAGCAAAAATTTGAGGTAAGCACCCCTAAACAGACCTAAAAGCACCATCATCAAGAAGGGAGCCAGAAGCCAGGCCCACAAAATTACTACAACTTGCCAGCTTTTCCTCCAATAAAACCCTGAACCGGTTAAAAAGAGCGAAAACACCATCAGGGCAGAAGCTAAAGGCTGCTTTGAAACGGGCCCGAAAGTGAGAGCCCCGAGGGCTTCTTTGATAGCTGTAAGGGCGCTATATTCCGCTATAGCAGGCCAAGAAATAAGCCTTTTTATAGCAATGAACGCCCAGGGAGCATAAAGGATGAAAGGCAAAACCTGGAGCAAAAACCACCTGGCTATATACCCTTTTATTCCGATCCTTCTCCTGAAACTGTTAGCTGTTAGCAGAAGCAAAAAAGCCAGATTTTGCACCACCATGATGAGGGGGAAAGAGTAATGAGTGTACAAGCCCATAGCTGTTGCCAGAACGAAGATAGCTCCTGCCCTAAAGCTTTCCTTTTTCCACCAGCGCAGCGCACCCCAGAAGGAGAAAGCTCCCAATAGAGCTACAAGGATGTACATTCTTGCTTCCTGAGCATAATACACCTGGAAAGGATGGAAAGCAGCCAGGGCCATGCTTACCAGTGCAACCTTTTCATCCCAGAACTCTTTCCCGAGAGCATAAATCAAAGCTACAAGAAGAACCCCGAGGAAAACGGAGAGAGACCTTAAAGCCCATTCTGAGGTTCCCAAAAGAATTGTCCAGAGCTTGAGGAGCCAGTAGTATAAGGGTGGGTGGATATCGGCAGCGGAATGGAGTGCTATGGAATAAAAATCTCTGAGAGCCATCGCAGCGCTGTTGCCTTCATCGGCCCATAGGCTTTGAGCTTCAAGCCTGTATAGCCTTAAGGCAAAAGCCAAGCAAAAAAGGAGGGATTGGGCAAAAAAAAGCCGTTTTCTACGCTTTAGCTCCATTTCATCTCCGAGCACAACCAGGTTTGGGATTAATTATAGCATCAAAGTTCGCACAAGCAAGGAGTGTAAGGTCAATGCCAGATTGGATTAGAAGCTTTAAGCCTGAACAATTTTCGGAAAGCTTATTGCCAAACTTTGACTTTTAGCTTGAAAAGGTGTAAAATTGTTTAAGAGGCCCCTGTAGCTCAACTGGACAGAGCAGCGGACTTCGGATCCGCTGGTTGGGGGTTCGAGTCCCCCCGGGGGCGCTTGATAAAAAAGGAGGGTATATTATGAAAAAATTTCTGGCCTCTGTGTTTTTGATCGTTGCCCTCGGTTTAGCCATCACCTTTCCCCTTTATGCTTCTCATCCTGCTTCTGCTCCCATCTATTACAGAGTGCGCTGGGGTGATACCCTTACATCTATCGCCCGGCGATATTGCACAAGCCCATGGGCCATAGCCCGCTGGAACAATCTTCCTAACCCTAATCTAATTTACGCCGGCCAGGTTCTGGTAATTTACCCTGGATGTTACTATCCTCCACAGCCACCCTGTGTCACAGTCCACTACGTAAGACCTGGGGAAACGCTTCTGAGCATTGCCAGGATGTATGGGGTTAGCGTGTGGGATATCGCGCGGCTCAATGGGATCTTCAATCTGAACCTTATATACGTAGGGCAACGCCTTTTGATTCCTTGCTGGAATTAAAAAATCGGGGCGAGAGGATTTGAACCTCCGACCTCAGCGTCCCGAACGCTGCGCGCTAACCAGGCTGCGCTACGCCCCGTGCACTTTTATTATACCTAAAAGTGGGGCCATTGGCAACTCTAAGAGAAGCGCGCTTAGAGGATGTATATTATCTGGCTAAATTATCCACCCAGCTTGGTTATCCAGCCTCCCCGGAGGATATAGCCAGGCGTCTTCACGAAATATTGAACGATGACCACGGGGCTGTTTTTGTGGCTGAAAGTGAG
>CAZZMI010000023.1:25382-26689 GCA_964655275.1 uncultured Anaerolineae bacterium
GTATACTATTGCCCTTCGCTAATTGTGGAAAAAGAGGCTGAAATTGGAGGCTTGGTGGTAGATGAGAAGCATCGTTCACAAGGGATTGGGGCCTCTCTGATCCGGAAAGCGGAGGAATGGGCAAGAGCAAAAGGATGTTACACCATTATCGTCAGAGCTAACATTATCCGCCACCAGGCCCATGAATTTTACCGGGCCCTTGGTTTTTCGGAGATAAAAACTCAGAAGATGTTCCGCAAGATTCTTTAATTAAGCCTTGGCTTTAGCGCTTATTCTCACTATTTCCACGAAATCCTTTGGCCTTAGGCTTGCCCCACCAACCAAAGCTCCATCTATATCGGGCTGTGACATGAAGCCTCCTATGTTGGAGGGATCTACGCTTCCCCCATACTGGATTCTGACCTTCTCCGCCACTTCTCTGCCAAAAAGTTGAGCCAGGAGGGGTCTTATCACACCACCTATTACCGCCTGAGCCCCTTCAGGGGTAGCCGGTTTTCCGGTCCCTATGGCCCAGACGGGTTCATATGCTATTACTATCCTCTCAGCCTCAGAGGGCAGTAAGCCTGTTACAGCCCCTTTAATTTGCCGGATTACCACCTCTTCCGTAAGGCCGGCCTCATTTTCTTCAAGGTTTTCTCCAACGCAAATTATGGGGATGAGGCCGTGGGAAAGGGCTGCTTTTGCTTTGCGGTTCACCTGCTCATCAGTCTCACCGAAGTATTTCCTCCGCTCGGAATGGCCCACGATCACATACTGGCAAAATTCCTTAAGCATAATGGGGGAAATCTCCCCCGTATAAGCACCTTTCTCCTCCCAGAATACATCTTGCGCTCCTACTTTTATGGAGGTTCCTTTGACCAGCTGAGCTACGGTGCTGATGGCAGTGAAGGGCGGGCATAGAACTTTTTCCACTCCCTCTATTGAATCCAGTTCGTCCTTTACGGCTTCCACGAATTCTATTGCTTCCTGAACGGTTTTGTTCATTTTCCAGTTTCCAGCGAGGATTGGTATACGCATTTCCCACCTTCCTGAGGTGAAATTTGTAAAAAATATACCCTTAGCAGGTTTTTTTGTCAAACTCCCACCCTGAAATTGCGGGGGCTTTTCAAAAATTTTATGTTCCGGGGAAAACTTGCATGGGCATCCTGCCTTGCCCATGGGCTTTTAGTTTCCCCCACCCTCGTGGGCTTAGAATTCGCCACGGTTTTTGGGTCCCACTCGTGGGCAAATTGCTCATGCTGGCTGTTTGCCCCCTTTTGAAAAACCTGGGGGGACACCCCCCAATCCCCCCGGGAGGGGGATTACAC
>CAZZMI010000024.1:0-22886 GCA_964655275.1 uncultured Anaerolineae bacterium
TAAGTCCCGCTACCTTCTCCCCCAACCCCCAGCTTCACCCCCCTCTTCCGCTGAACCAGAAGGGGAAGACCTGGTCAGGCAGCTCCTTCTTTACAGGGTTTTTAAGGATAAGGCGCGCTTCCTTGAAGAGAGGGAAATCAAGGGCCTGCACTGTTACGTGCGGGTTTCCACCCCTTTGAAACCTAAATCCCCTTCTCTTCCCCCAAATCCTTACACCGTTAAAGACTTAGTGAATTGCGCCAGGCAGTTGCTTATTCCTGAAAAAGGCGAAGAAGTTTCGGTCCTGATAAGCCCAATAAGGGTTACAGTGAAAGAGAAAATGGAATTAATGAGGCAGAAGTTGCGGGAAAGAGGAGATAAGAGGTTATTCAAAGAATTCTTGAGTGCCAACCCCGATCCTCAAGAGGTAATAGCAACCTTCATGGCTCTGCTGGAGTTAGTGAGGCTTGGGGAAGTGGTGGCATGGCAGGAAGGCCTATTCGGTCCAATATATGTAGCTGCGTTGTTTATAAGGCCTACTCCCTCATTACTCCCACCCTAACGTTTCGGAAACGGGCGGGGGCTGTACCGTGACCAACATGAGCAATTTGCAGAGGTTCGCCCTTGCCGCAGTTTGGGGTCCCCCAAACTTTCCAGTATTTAGCGTTGCAGATGGCATCACAGCTCTGCCAGAACTGCGGAGTTATGCCTGTATAAGTAGCGTTCTTCAAAAGCCTGCCCAACTTCCCCTTCTTTATCTCGTAAGCTATCTCTGTCCCGAACTGGAAATTGAGGCGTCGGTCATCAATGCTCCAAGATTTGTTGGTTTCCATGTAGATCCCTTCTTCGGTATCAGCAATTAAATCATCCAGCTCCCATTCGCCCGGCTCCAGATTGATGTTGGTCATCCTTATAAGAGGGATGCGGTTCCAGCCATCGGCCCTCATGCACCCATTGGACCTCAAACCCAAACGCCTGGCGGTTTCCCTGCTCATAAGGTAGCCCACAAAAATCCCATCCTTGACCAGGTAGGTGCGCTGAGCCGGTACACCTTCATCGTCATAGCCGAAAGTGCCCAGCGCTCCGGGAATAGTAGCATCGGCTGTGAGGTTTACAATTTCCGAACCGTAACGGAAGGTCCCGAGCTTGTCTGTGGTCAGGAAACTGGTGCCGGCAAAGGAAGCCTCGGTACCGAAGACCCGGTCCAGTTCGGTGGGGTGGCCACAGGACTCATGGACTTGCAGGGCGAGCTGAGCCCCTCCTATGATTACAGTGGTGACCATAGATGGGCACTGGGGGGCATAGAGAAGCTGGGCTGCTTCCTCTCCGGTGCGGGCAGCGTTCTCCACCAATCGCATTTCCTCAATGAATTCCCATCCTGCTGTCCCCTGGTGGCGTCCGAAGGAATTAGGATAAGAGCGCTTCTGGACATCTTCGGGGCTTACGGCCGTGGCTTCCAGTCCCCCACCACTTTCCACAATTTCCTGCTCTATGTAGCTACCTTCAGTGCTGGCGAAAATTTTGAACTCTTTCAGGAACCCCAGGCTTCCCCTGGCCACTTTTACTTCCTTTGTCCGGCGCATTTCGGCATCGGCGGCCAGCAAAAGCTCAATTTTCTTCTCCAATGGTATGGAGAAGGGGTCAATCTTGACAGGGGTTTTGTATTGGCCCACATGGATTTCGGGTGGGCCAATGTCTACATCTTCCAGTTTGGTCATGGCGCTTGCTTTGGCAATGGATACAGCCAGGGCGGCGATTTTGTCCACTTCTTCCGGGGTAAGGACTGAGGAGCTGGCAAACCCCCAGGCGCCATCAGCTATTACTCTAACCCCGAAGCCGAAACTTTCTTCATTTGAGATGGCTTCCACCAGGCCGTTTTTGACATTTATGCTTTGTTCTATCCTGTGGATGATGCGAATGTCGGCGTAGGTAGCGCCTTTTATTTTAGCTGTTTCCAGAGCGCGCATGGCCAATTCTTTCATGGCTTCTCCTCCGATTTTTCATGGTTTTGATTGCCCGTCCTCGTGGGCCTTGGATTTGCCACTGTTTTGGGCCCCACCCGTGGGCAGGTTACTAATGCTGGCGGTTTGCCCCCCTTGAAAGAATTCTGGGGGCATGTCCTCCCCCCGTTTCCCCATCCCCAGGGGCTTTAGGTTGGCCATAGTTTTTGTCCCACTCATGGGTGAGTTGTCAGCATCAGCGGTTTGCCCCTTTTAAATCCTCGGTATTTGATAAGATAAAGCTCTTTATCCTTGCGAGGCGAGATAGTTCCTCCGAAGCCAGGAATAATGATAGAACGCCTTTTTTCGTTTGGCAAGTAAGCTTGAGGGCTGGCAGAGAGCGGAAGCCGAAAAACAGGTGCCCCAGCTCTATATTTTTAACTTCCTCAGGCCTGAAGAAGAAATACCACATCCCCACTTCGCTTCTTGGCCAGAAAGGGGAGGGGGGAACATAAGCCATTACCGCTTTTTCCCCGGTTTCAAACCCCTCAAAGGCTGCAGCCAGGTCAACAAAATACCCCTGCTTTTTTTCTACCTCAAAAGGGCCAGAAGCGCGCACAAAAACTTTCTCCTCCGGATGAAGGGGCTCAGCTTTCTCCAGGAGTAAAGCTTCCGGTCTGAAATGCAGGAAACCAGAACGATAGGCCCAAAAGCTGGCAAAAGCGAAAACGATCGCCAAAACTAAGAAGAAAGGCGAAAGGGTAACGCCACCTATTACCGCAGCCATCAGGAAAATGGCACCGAGAGGGATTACCCCTATACGGCGGCGCCACAGGTTGTAAAAGAGCCAGAGGATTATCCCTTTAGCTTTCACCTCTTAATCAGCTTCCAGAGTGCTCTTAGGCCTAAAACTCCCAGCAGCAATGCGCCACCCACCACTGAGAGGGCTACTGGGTCAGGAGCTGAGAAAACTACTTTCCCATCGCCGTACTCTTTAAAAAGCTTACCCCACGGTGTTTCCAGGGCTTCCTTCACCCTCCTGTGGCCTATAATGGGATACCAGAAGACATCGTAATAGAAGCGGGAAGCGATGTAGGACCAGGGGACAAGAGGGGAGCGGAGCAGGATGTTTTCAAAGGGCTTCAGAGGGCCGTGGTATATCATCTTCTGCCCACGGCTGGCAAAGGTGTCTTCTTGCTTAAATCCCCAGTTCTGAGATAAAACCCAGTCCCTATCTTCCCCAACAATTTCAATCTGCTCGGGGTCGCCAACCCCAAGGCCCTTTTCATGAGCTATGCGGATAAAGGGGATGCTCATTGGGTCAAAGCCCTGCATTTTTGCTGAAATGGCATCTATGGCCACCTGATCGGCGCTGGCCAGGATTACGTTTTTAACATGCCAGCGCATCGCTCTGGGGCCAGCCCCATCCCCAGCAAAGGTCCCATCCATCACAGCAAATATGCCTGAATGTATTTCCTGCTGGATTATAAGGAGGTCCACCAGGGTTTCATGGATTACGGCATGGGTCCAGTGCCTTTTTTCGCTCAGGAGCCCACCGAAGGCGTTTTTCATTGCCCCGGTTATGGTGGTGAACACGTGAGTCTTTACAGTGGGGAGGTGTATTATGTTTTTGCCTATAAAAGGTTCGGGAATGTAAATGCCTTCAGGGTAGATTTTGGGCAGGACAAGGAGTTCATGCTTGGGCTCGTAACGGACCCAGCGGATGTGAGGTTCATAAAGGTGAATGCTGGGGATAAGGTATTTATCGCACACGTATTTGTGCTTGTTGTTGCGCTCCCCTATGTAGGCATCCACTACTACGGTGCGGTTGTGAGCGCCCCATATTCGCGTGTAACCATCTTCCAAAAGGGTGCGGATGACTCCTTCCAACTGCCATGGAGTTGTAGAGCAAGCCGGATACCAGGTCTGCCAGGAAATGTTTATCTTGAGGATTGTTTCCCGGTCCTTAGGGAGAGCTTTCTCATATTCGGCCAGCTTCATAAGACGCTTATAATCCTCAAGGACTGTCTCAGGGGTTGTGCGCAGGACTGCTACTTTGCCTTTTCCAGGGAAATCGCCTAAAGCCATCATGCCCTCCTTTAAAGAAGGTGTTTATAGGCTACAACAAAGCGCCTTATGGACCGATCGTATGTTCTTTCTACTTCTGGAGGGAACAGACAGCCAGGAAGCTCCCCCCTGCGCCGGTGATAGGCTATGCATTCACAGCAAACGCCCTTTTTATCGCAAGGTTCATAAGTGCAGGTGCAGTTTTTGATATTCCTCTCCTTCTTGCACTCCATGGTTCAGCCTCCCAAGAAGGGTTATAAAGGGGCGAAGCCCTCCTTTACAACTTTAATTCGCGGGCTTCGCCCCGAATGCCTTCACTTTGAGGAGAAGGCCTGTTTTTTACACGATTATCTTCTTCTTCAGGCCATATTCGTATTGCAGGGCTGCCTGGGCAGCAGCAAGCCTCGCTATGGGAACTCGGAAGGGGGAACAGGAGACATAGTTAAGGCCAATAAGGTGGCAAAATTCTATGGAGGCGGGATCACCACCATGCTCACCGCAGATGCCAATCTCTATGTCGGGACGGACCTGGCGGGCTTCTTCCACGCACATCCTCATTATCCTGCCCACCCCTTCCCGGTCCAGGGTCTGGAATGGGTTAGCTGGGATCACTCCCTTCTCCACGTAGGCCAGGAGGAATTTGCCCTCGGCATCGTCTCTGGAGATGCCATAAACGGTCTGGGTGAGGTCGTTGGTGCCGAAGGAGAAGAACTCAGCATATTTAGCAAATTCTGCCGCCGTGAGGGCAGCCCTGGGGATTTCAATCATGGTTCCGAACTTGTAGTGGACGGTAACCCCCTGCTCCTCCATCACTTTGCGGGCAGTTTCGTCCACAAGCTCTTTGAGGATCTTGAGCTCATTGGCGTTGGCGGTGACAGGTATCATGATTTCGGGGTAAACCCTGAGCCCTTCTTTGGTGAGTTCACAGGCTGCCTCAATTATGGCCCTGACCTGCATCCTGTTGATTTCAGGCCAGAGGACCCCAAGGCGGACGCCGCGGAAGCCCAGCATGGGGTTGGCCTCCCGCATGGCCGCTACTTTCCGCAGGAGGGCTTCTTTTTCAGCGAGGCGAGCTTTAAGCTCGGCGTTATCTTTCTCGTATTCAAGGCGGACTCTTAGCTCTGTGACTTCAGCTACAAGGTCCTCGTATTTGGGCAGGAACTCGTGGAGAGGTGGGTCTATAAGACGGATTATTACCGGGAGGCCCTCCATTACCCGGAAAATGCCCTTGAAATCTTCCTTCTGGATGGGCAGGAGTTTATTCAAGGCCGCCTCTCGCTCCTCCAGGGTCTCGGCCAGAATCATTTGATGGACGATAGGAAGGCGGTCCGGCTCAAAGAACATATGCTCAGTGCGGCAAAGGCCAATCCCCTCCGCCCCGAAGTCGCGAGCTTGTTTAGCATCCCTTGGATAATCAGCGTTGGCCCATACGCCAAGGCGCCTCACCTCATCGGCCCAGGAGAGGAGGGTGAGAAGCTCTTCTTCTTCCTCAAGCTTGGGCTCAATGGTAGGGATTGCTCCCACAAAGACTTCGCCGGTGGAGCCATCAATGGAGATCACATCTCCTTCTCTTATTACCTTGTCATTAACCGTGAACAGGCGGCGGCTAAGGTCAATGCGGATGGCTTCACATCCGGCAACGCACGGCTTGCCAAGGCCTCTGGCCACCACAGCGGCATGGGAGGTAGCTCCTCCATGCTGGGTGAGGATACCCTTGGCCACCAGCATCCCATGGACATCATCGGGTGACGTTTCAGGCCGCACGAGGATGACGCTCTCACCCTTCTTGCCCAGCTCCTCGGCAGTATCGGCATCAAAGACCGCTATGCCTGTGGCTGCACCCGGGGAGGCGTTCAGGCCCTTGGCCAAGTAACGACCATCAGCCCTTGCTTTCTCTTTGGCCTTTTCATCAAAGCGCGGATGGAGAAGCTGGTCTACCTGCTCCGGGGTGACCCGCATTATGGCCTCTTCTTTGGAGATTATCCCCTCTTTGGCCATGTCTACCGCTATCTTGACGGCAGCTTTGGCAGTGCGCTTCCCCGCCCTGGTCTGGAGCATCCATAGTTTGCCCCGTTCTACGGTGAACTCCATATCCTGCATATCTTTGTAGTGGCGCTCCAGAAGATCCGAGACCTTAACCAGTTGTTCGTAGATTTCGGGCATCTTTTCCTTGAGCTCTTCAATCTTGTACGGGGTGCGGATACCAGCTACCACATCCTCACCCTGGGCATTGGTTAGATACTCACCCCACAGGATCTTCTCACCAGTAGCGGGATCACGGGTAAAGGCCACGCCGGTCCCTGAATCATCCCCCATGTTACCGAACACCATGGTCACAATATTAACAGCTGTACCCCAATCATGGGGGATGCCATAAAAGTTGCGGTAGTCAACGGCCCTTTTGCCAAACCAGGATTCAAAGACTGCAGCAATGGCCTTGCGAAGTTGCTCATATGGATCAGAGGGGAAGTCTTCCCCGATGTGCTCTTTGTAAATGCGTTTGAATTCCTCTACAACCTCCTTTAAAGCCTCAACACCCAGATCGGTGTCTTTCTTTGCACCATATTTCTCTTTTATCCTTTCAAAAGCCTCGTCAAACTTCTCCCCGGGCACCTTCATCACGATGCGTCCGAACATCTGGATGAAGCGACGGTAAGCATCGTAGGCGAAACGTTCGTTCTGGGTCAGTTTTGCCAGACCTTTCAAGGTTTCATCATTTAGGCCAAGGTTAAGGACTGTATCCATCATCCCAGGCATGGAGACCTTGGCACCGGAGCGAACAGAAACCAGCAATGGGTTGGAGGGGTCACCAAACTTTTTGCCGGTTTCTTCCTCAATCTTCCGCAGGGCTTCCAGCGTTTGCTCCCACATTCCCTCAGGGAACTGCCTGCCCTTTTTGAAATATTCGTTGCAGGCTTCAGTAGTGATGGTGAAGCCCGGAGGAACCGGCAAGCCCGCTCTGGTCATTTCCGCAAGGCCAGCTCCTTTACCCCCCAAGAGGTCACGCATGGACTCCCCACCCTCTGTAAACATGTATACCCATTTCTTGGCCATAGTTCCTCACCTCCTCAGGATTTAAAAATATAGGGTCAAGCCCTTAAGGGCAAGACCCCTTCGTCTTATCCCCATTCGCTGGGGAAAATGTAACTAAATTTAACGCCGAGAAGGCCTCAGCCTTATCCTGGCCCCCACACTTGTAGAAGGTTTGGATGCAGTCACTTTCTTCTGGCTCTGCCGATCGCGAGCCCGGGCCTCCTCAACCGTCCACCCTTCAATGACAGCCTGACGCGATAGCTTTATCTTCCCATCCTTGTCAATGTCTATGACCATGACCATTATCTCCTCCCCTTCCTTCACCACGTCTTCAACCCGCGAAACCCGGCGATCGGAGAGCTGTGATTTATGGAGCAAGCCTTCCTTGCCCGGAAGGATCTCCACAAAAGCTCCGAAATCCGTAATCCTGACCACCTTGCCCATGTATATTTTGCCAACTTCAGCCTCTTCCGTAAGGCTTCTGATGAGCTGTATTGCCCTTTCAACGCCTGCCCCATCAGCTCCAGCTATGTAAACAGTTCCATCGTCCTCTATGTCAATCTTGGTCTTGGTCTCTTCAATTATGTGGCGGATAGTGCGCCCTCCCGGGCCAATTACCAGGCCTATTTTCTCCGGTTCAATTTTCACTACCCCTACCTTAGGAGCATAAGGGGAAATATATGGCCTGGGCTTATCAATAACCGAAAGCATTTTCTCAAGGATAAAGAGGCGTGCTTCCCTGGCCTGAGCAAGCGCTTCGGCCAGAACTTCATAAGATATCCCGGAGATTTTAATGTCCATCTGGAGAGCAGTTATGCCCTTGGCCGTGCCAGCCACTTTGAAATCCATATCCCCGAGGTGATCCTCCATACCTTGGATGTCAGTGAGGATGGCGTATCGGCTATCTTCTTTTATAAGGCCCATGGCGACGCCTGCCACCGGGGCCTTTATGGGCACACCAGCATCCATCAGGGCCAGGGTAGAACCGCAGACCGAAGCCATAGAGGTGGAACCGTTTGAAGAAAGCACTTCCGAGACAAGCCTGATGGTATAAGGAAACTCCTCTTCGGATGGGATAACTGGCGCAAGGGCTCTTTCAGCCAATGCTCCATGGCCGATTTCACGCCGGCTTGGGGCTTTTATGGGTTTGGCTTCGCCAGTAGAATAAGGTGGGAAATTGTAATGGTGGATAAAGCGCTTGGTCTCCTCAGCCATGATGCTATCCATTATCTGCTCATCGCTATGGGTTCCGAGGGTAGCAATGGTAAGGACCTGGGTTTCCCCTCTCGTGAAGAGGCCAGAGCCGTGAGTCCTGGGCAAAAGGCCTACTTCGCATGTTATTGGTCTTATCTCTTTAAGGCCACGCCCATCAGGACGGATCCCTTCGTCCAATATCCGCTTGCGGACAATCTCCTTGAGTACCTGGAAGAAGGCTTCCTTTATATCCTGAGGGGAATGCTCTGGGCCCAGTTCCATCGTTAATTGTTCTAAGAGAGCATCCAGAGCTTCGTTCCTCTCGGCTTTTATTAGGTTCTGGTTCAAGATTTCCTTTATAGGCCCTTCAACCCTTTCTGCTACGGCTTTAAGGGTAGCCTCGGGCACCTGGTAAAGCGGTACCTGCATCTTGGGTTTCCCAACCTTCTCAGCCATCTCTTTCTGGACCTGTATGAAAGACTGGAGGGCCTGGTGGCCAATTTTTATGGCTTCCAGGATTATATCCTCAGGAGCTTCTGCCGCTCCAGCCTCAACCATCAAGACTGCCTCTTCAGTCCCCGCCACCTTTATGTCTATAAGGCTTCGCTCCTGCTGAGAAAGGGTTGGGTTTATCACAAACTCCCCATCAACGTATCCTACTTTCACTGCTCCAATAGGCCCATTGAATGGGATATCGGAGATGGTCAGGGCTGCCGAGGCTCCCACTATGGCAGGTATATCAACAGAATGTTCTCCATCTGTGGAAAGAGCTGTTATCACGATGTGAACTTCGTTTCTCATCCCTTTAGGGAAGAGTGGCCTTATGGGCCGATCTACAAGGCGACAAAGGAGTATGGCTGCTTCACTTGGGCGGCCTTCCCGGCGGAAAAAGCTTCCTGGAATTTTTCCAACGGCATACAGGCGTTCTTCAAAGTCCACTGTGAGGGGGAAGAAATCTACATCCTCTCTTGGCTCTTTGGAAGCCGTAGCCGTAGCTAAGATTATAGTATCACCCCAACGGACTGTTACTGCTCCACCAGCCTGAAAGGCCAATTTTCCGGTCTCAATAACAAATTCCTGGCCGGCAACCTGAACTTTGAATATGCTACTCATATAAACACCTCCTGAACCTTACCTCAGGCGAGGTCAGGTCCGGAGGCCAGGGACTGGAAGGCAGATCCCTGTTGCCGGAACAGAGCCCTGCCTTCCAATTCCTGCGCCCCTTTTTCCTGACCTCGCCTTTGAAGTTTTAGCGACGCAAGCCAAGCTTTTCTATGAGCTTGCGGTAACGCTGATAATCTTTTTCCTGAAGGTAATTGAGAAAACGCCTCCTCTGACCCACCAGCTTTAAAAGGCCCCTTCGGGAGTGCTCATCGTGTTTGTGAACGGACAGGTGCTGGACAAGTTTATTTATTCGCTCCGTCAGGAGCGCAATCTGCACTTCCGGCGAACCTGTGTCTTGAGGGTGAAGCCGGAACTTTTCAATTATCTCCTGCTTCTTAGCTTTATCCAACGGCACTCTTCATCCCCTCCTTTCTAAAATTAAGGCGGCCTTAAAGGGCCACCGGCAACTTTGCATTACCATTATAACATGGCTATCTAAAAAACGCAATTAATCCCCCTCCGAGAAATCCCCGATGGAAACGAAGAAACGAGGGATCACTTCAGGCACAAGCTCATGAATTCTGGAAGCTATTGCCTCAAATTCCTCAAGCCGATATTCCTCTATCCTTCCCTCATCACAAAGCCTGGCTATAAGCGGATCCACAGGGATCTTTGCCAGAAGAGGAGCTTTCAGCTCCTTAGCTATTTCTTCCCCCCTGCTTGGCCCGAAAAGCTCCCACCGAGTTCCGGTATCAGGGCATATTGCATAACTCATGTTCTCCACAACCCCGATTATCGGAACATGAAGATGCTTAGCCATTTGCATCGCTTTCTTTACTATTACCCGGACCAGCTCCTGCGGAGAAGTTACCAGGATAACCCCGTTGAGGGGTAAAGCCTGCATCACAGTCAGGGAAGCATCGGCGGTGCCAGGTGGGAGGTCCACAATCATGTAATCAAGCTCCCCCCAGAAAACATCATTCCAGAATTGCTGGATGGCTCTGGAAATAAGGGGGCCACGCCAGATTACAGCATCCTCATCTTTCAACAAAAATAATCCTATGGACATCACTTTTATTCCCGTGGAGCTGGTAGGTGGTATTATGCCCATAGGAGCAGGCACTGGCTTTTCCTTTACCCCCAGAATTTTGGGTATGCTTGGGCCGGTTATATCGGCATCCATTACACCCACCCGGTAATTTTGCCGACGAAGATGAGAGGCTAAGAGGGCCGCTACCAGGGATTTACCAACCCCCCCTTTCCCGCTCATCACCGCTATCACCTTTCTGATGTTGTTGAAACGCTTGGCTATCCCTTCTTCTGGGGCAACCGAGCCAAGGAGGGTTTCCTTCTCCTCCGGACTCATCTCCGTCAAGGTCACTTCTACTTCCTTTACCCCTTCCACCTGACTGAGAGCTTTCCTTACTTCCTCCGCCAGCGCCTCGCGCAGAGGGCAAGCAAGCGTCGTAAGGGCGAGAGTAACTTTGACCCTACCATTTTCTTCCTCAAGCTCTTTCACCATCTTTAAATCCACAATGCTTCGGTCCAGCTCAGGGTCACGGACTTTCCTCAGAACTTCCAAGAGCAATTGTTTGTCCATTATGCCTCCTCAAATTTTGGGAGCTTTATATCCCAGTCGCCGCAATTCTTCTTCGTCCTTTCGCCACCCTTTTTTCACTTTCACCCACAGTTCAAGGTAAATTTTGCGCCCCAGGAGGGCTTCCAGTTCGCGGCGAGCAGCCTGCCCTATCTTTTTAAGCATAGCTCCATCCTTGCCGATGACTATGGCTTTCTGGGATTCTTTTTCCACAAAGATGGTAGCGCTTATGTAAGAAAGATCCTCTGAACGGTCCTTAAACTCATCTATCACCACGGCAACAGAATGAGGGACTTCCTGATGCAGGAAATGGAGAGCCTTTTCCCGGATAAGTTCGGCAGCAATGAAACGTTCATCCACGTCGGCGATCTGATCTTCGGGGTAATAACGCGGACCAGGGGGAAGGTATGAGACGATCATGTCCCTGAGTTTGTCCAGATTATCCCCCGCGACAGCAGAAATCAGGATCCAATCATTGTATTCCCCCAGGGCAAGGTAAGCTTCGGTGTGAGGTTTGACCTTATCCGGAGGGAGGAGATCCATCTTGTTCATGGCCAGGATTACGGGGCTTTTGCATCGCTCTTTGAGGGTTTTAGCTATTAACTGGTCCTCCTCGTCAGGCAGCTGGGATACATCTACCAGAAATACTACCACATCAGCATCCAGTATTGCAGAAATAGCAGTTTTAACCATGTATTCGCCCAGCTTGTGCAAGGGATTATGTATTCCGGGCGTATCTACGAAAATAATCTGTGCGTTGGGGAGAGTGAGGATGCCACGGATTTTGTGGCGAGTGGTTTGAGGCTTTGGGGATACTATGGCCACCTTTTGCCCCAGGTAAGCATTCATAAGGGTTGATTTGCCTACATTGGGCTTGCCTATTATGGAAACGAAACCTGAACGATGTTCTTGCTCCATCCCTATGCCTCTAACTTGAAGGGGTTAAAATCGGTATCGTAATCGTAATAATCTTCATTCTCAGCCTTCTTGAGGAAATTGACGATCCTGTAGGTCACAGGGGTCATTAAGGCTTCAACCCCGCACTTGAACACGTAATTTGAAAGCACCACACTCCCGAGGAGTCCCCAGGGCAATGCTCCGGCAAAGGCGATGGAGCAAAAGAGGATGGTATCAACCCCTTCTCCCACAAGGGTGGAACCTATGGTTCTGGTCCACAGCCACCGGCCCCGGGTGAGGATTTTCATCTTAGCTAATGTGTAAGAGTTGGAAAATTCCCCGGCCCAGTAAGCTATCAGGCTTCCCAGCACAATGCGCGGAGTCATTCCCAGAATTTTCTCATAAGCTTCCTGATTCTCCCACCCTGGCGCAGGTGGCAACGCCCCCACTATGCTCAATGTAAGGGCCATCAGGGCGGTACAGAAGAAACCCATCCATATGACTCTCCGAGAGCGCCTGTAGCCATAGACTTCTGTCAGGATGTCTCCAAAGATATAGGATATGGGAAACAGGATTGTGCCCCCATCAAAAGTAAAAGGCCCAAGGAGCAAAATTTTGCTGGAAGCTATATTGCTTATGATAAGGACGGCCACGAAAAGGGCCATTATTAAGTCAAAAAAGCGGTAGCTCCTCTCCATTTTTTGCCTCGTTTAAAACTTCTGGCCTTTCTTGTTCAGGTTCAGAACGCTATTATAATACAATTTGCTCCTGGGCACAATGCTCACCATGGAGGCTTATCTTCACAGGAGAAAGCTATGCTGGAACCCGGTGCAACCGCACGCTATCAGCTGTGGATTTTACGGTTTTAGAGAATTTTCAGCGAACTTCAAAATCCGACAACTTCCAGAATCAGCCACATATAGGTTGCCTTCTTTATCCACAGCCAAACCGGTGGGAAGATTCAATTGCCCATAACGGCCCATAGAGAAAAGGAAATTGCCTTCCAGATCAAAGGCGAGGATGCGGTGGAATTCGGGGTCTGTGGCAAATAAAATTCCATAAGGGCTTACAGCGAGGTATGGTTTGTTGATTACAGATGGGCTTTCCCAGCCGTAAATACGCCACTGTTTGATGAAATTGAAGCCCTGGCTGAATTTCTGGATCCGCCTGTTCCAGGTGTCGGCTACATATATATTGCCCTCAGCATCCAGGGCTATTCCCACCGGCTCATCAAAGAAGCCTTCCACGGTACCAAATCCCCCCCACTGGCCCAGGAAAAAGCCATCCGGTGAAAACTTCTGGATGCGCTTGTTTCCAGTATCAGCCACATAAAGGTTACCCTCATGGTCAATAACGATGGCTCTTGGCCCCCAGAAGCCTCCTGGCTGCTCTAATTTCCCCTCAGTGTTGACAAAGTAACCCCATGAAGCTAATAAGTTCCCCTGAGGATCAAACTTTTGAATCCGGTGGTTCCAGGTGTCGGCCACATAAACATAGCCTTTTTCGTCCACAGCTATGCCCCATGGTTCGTTAAATTGGCCGGGGGCTGTGCCAAAACTTCCCCACTGGAGGATGAATTGACCATCAGGGCTGAATTTCTGAACCCGATGGTTACCCGAATCAACCACATAAATGTTGCCTTCTGTATCCACGGCTACGTTCCGGGGATGCAGGAACTGGCCCGGCTTTGACCCGCAGACCCCTATCTCCATGGAAGGGGCTATAACTTTAACATTGCGGGCATAGGGGTCAATTTCTTCAGGTGAAGGAGGAGGGGCAACACCAAGCTCCCATACTTTCTGGTAAACATCCTTACGAATGTAAAGGTAAAAGTAATGGACATAAGGCCACTGGGTGAGGGGCGTTTTGTAACGGCGGTAGAGGAATACATCCCACAAAGCCCGGCGAGTCTCAGGATCTTTGAGCATTCTCCAAAGCCTGGCCGGGGTCAGGCCTTTATAATCTTCCTTCGGCCACCACACAAGCCTGTAGGTAAAGCGGTAATACTGATCTCCGAGGAATGGCCTGACTTTATTTTCATTTTTTGGCCCTACAATAACAATTGGAGCATCAAGCGCTTCGCGTGTGGGATTGGCTCCATAATAAACCCGATTGGGATAATCCCGGAAATACCACTCCAGAGGCCAGGTAGAATCATCGTCGTAGGCAAACTTCACCTGCCTATCCCCCACGGTGTGAAGGGAGATGAGATCAATCTGAGCCAGGGCTATCTTTATATCCGGAGTGCCATGGGCGTAAACTATCAGTTCCTTAACATTGTCGTAATTGATAAAAGAAGCCATCCAGGCAAAGCGTATGGTAAGGAGGGATAAAATTGCCCCCGTTAGAAGGAGCAAGGTCATTGCAAAATTTCTGCCCCCCATTTTTCTGAGGAGAAGGTAAAGGGGGTAACCGAAAGCGCCGAGGGCCAGTAAGGAGGCAAGCCACCTCATGGTTATAGATAATTTCTGAAGGGAGAGGCCCTGGAATGGCCTGAGAGCCAGGACCTGATATAAAGCTACGAGAGCTGGAACCATCAGGATGAAAGCTATCGGGCCACCTTTCCCCTTCCACTCCCTCAGCCGGAAGCTTTCAAGAAGCTGCCCCCCGAACATTCCCCCCAGCACTACAAACGGCAATGCTGGATGGAGCACAAGCCAGGGCATTTTCTCTCCAGCCCAGCTATAGATTACAAGGGAAAGGATGAGCCAGCAAGCCAACAAAGCCTGAAACCAGGCCTTATCCCGCTGAGGTTTGATTAAGTAATAAATGAACCCGGCTGCCCCTAAAATAAGGGGAAGAAACTCATAAAGGGGTAGCAGTATAAGGTAATAATACCAGGGCTGTCCCCCCCTCTGAACTCCATGCTGGGCAAGCCAGTAGGAGATAGATCCCGGGATGCCCGTTATAAGGCCATAAGGGTTGGTGAAGAAAGTGGTAAAAAGGGTGACATGGATAGCCAGGAAGATAAGCAGGCTTATAAGGAGGAGCCTGGAATTTATGGCCCGTAAAGATGGGGTAAATGGCTTTTCCTCCGTTACTCTGGCCATTACGCCAACAATCAGAACCCCTGCCAGAATCCCGGTAATGAGGGAAAAGTATGGTATAGAGGATAACAGAGGAGCTGGTAAAGCTCGGGGTTTGTACAAAGCTGCAATGCTAAGGGCTAAGATCATAGACGTAAGGAAAGCAACGGCTCCTGCGAAGAGCAAGCGCATTGCCCTGGCTTCTTCTGGCCCAAGGTTCTCCCAAATGATAGCCGACAAGATGAAGACAAAGCCGATGAAGGCGCTTATATAGGCTACCTCTTTTGTGGCGATGGCCAAGCTCAGGACAGCTGCGCCCATGTAAAGCCAATGGGGCTTACGTTCTTCCACAAATCGGAAAAGGGCTATTATCAGGAGCATATTCCACACGGCAATGTAAATATCGTTGCGGATGTAGCGAGAGTAATAGAGGAATGAGGGTGAAATCAAAATCAAGAAAGAAGTCACGAGTGCGCCAGTGGAACCGAGCCATCGGCGCATGAAATAAGGCAAAGCAACAAGCACTACTCCGAAGATAGCGGGGACAATCCTGGCGGTAAAATCATTTACGCCAAAAAGGAAATAGACCAGGGCGTTGATGTGGAACAGGAAGGGGCCATGCATCATAGGGGTATGCTGATAACCCCTGCCGGAGTAGAGGTAATAAGAATAAAGGGCATGAAGGCTTTCGTCATGGCTCATTGCCCTGGTACCCAGATCCCAGAAACGGGAGAAAATGGCAGCTATCAAGAAAATAATGAAAAGAATTTTCTCGCAGCTGAGCTTTAAAGAAAGCGGCTTATCCAGCTCCATTTCTTAAACCTCTCATCTTTCTTGGGAAGAAAAGATAACACAACCTTGCCTTTTCCGCAAGGGAGTCGTAATTAATTTCATCTAACCCTGGGCGGAAGAAAAGTGGCTGGCCATTTTTGCAAATTTTTCCGGTATTAGGTTGGGATAGATTGTGCCTACGCATTTGCGGAGTAGAAAAACACATTCTTAGTTATGGTGTTTGAGAAGCCTGAAGACCACTTTCTTGTGGTTGCGAAAAGGAGCTTTACTTTTTGACAATTCTATGATGGTAGCATATAATATTAACGCCCTGGGTAAGGTCAAAGTAGACCTTATCCCCTTCGCCTTCCTTGCTTTCAACAAACCCGTAACCCAAAGGAGGAGCGTCCCATGAAGATAATTATTGCCTTGCCCCAGGTGGATCCCAAATCTTTTAAGCCCCCTCTCGTTTGCCCCTATCCGGGCTGTGGAGGAAGGGATTTCTGGCCCATTCAAGAGGTTCCCAAACGCCTCCGCGATGTTAATTATGTTAACATTATGGTTCGCCGCTATCTGTGCCTCTCTTGCTTTCGTACTTTCCGGGTGTACCCAGAGGGAATTTCTAAGAGTAGCCTTCCTCAAGGGATAAAGAGATTTGCTGCTATGTGCTACTTTTTAGGTTTAAGCTGCCAATCTGTTTCCTCGCTCTTGAAAGAGCTGGGGATAAACATGAGTAAAACGGCGGTATACATTGCTTCTCAAGAGGTAGCCAAAAATTTCCCTAACATTCAGAGGAAAAAAATAATCCAGACCTTCCTTGGCCCATTCCCAGGCAATCACATAGCTGCGGTAAAAATAGACGGGAACTGGTATCCTCTTGAATTCAATCCAAATAAACTTGTGTTAACCTTTGAGGAGGAAAAAGCAGCTAACTTTAAAGAAAGCCTCATTTCGCTTGCTCAGATGCTGGGCATAGAAATACTGGTCAACAGCTAAGTTAAAATTTGAACGCTTATTTACCTTTAAAGGGTGTCCATCCGAAACGATAAAGCATAGCAGCCCAAAAGCCGATCCAAGCTATTGGAAAGAGGACCATGCTGATGGTTCGCCCGGCTCTGTAAAACATTAATTCACTGGCGATCAAGGGAAGCAAGAAAAGTAAAATCCACAACCACAATGGCCTTTCTGGAAGGCTGGACTTATCCCCCCTCTTTCTTTTCCCCATTTATCCGCCTCATTAAAGCTAATTCATGCTGGAGGCAACGGTTCCATATGTGTGCGGCATGGAGCCGAAACGCCCATTTTAGCACAAACAAGATCTACAGTTTTTTCCGCCATCAAACGACAAGTGGTGAGCTTACCTCCTGTAATAGTGATAAAGCCGCCAAGGCCGTCAAGCACTTCGTGATCTAATACATAGAAAGCCCTGCTGACTTCCCGCCGTTCCTCTCCGGTAGCTTCTTGAGGTGGCTTGTAAAGGGGACGAACTGCTGCATAGTATCGCTGAATCCTCATTTCTTCAATGACCGGGACCATCTTAGCACACTCATCCAGAAGCAAATCAATTTCCCACTCTTGGATGCAAAACTCATCTGGATCCTGAATGGGGACAGACGTAGTGCCTAAAACAATGGTTGTGCCAACAGGCACAATGATATCCCCATCAGCTGGAGGACGGCAACGATTAATAGCACGCTTAACCGGGCGGCTATCCAGCACCACCATCGTTCCATAATCCAGAGCCATAGGGACATCAATACCCGCAAGGCGAGCTGTTTTTCCAGCCCATGGACCTGTAGCATTAACCACATATTCAGCACGGACCAAATACTCTTCACCCGAGGTTTGATCCACGGCCTTTACTCCCACTACCCGATCCCCTTCTCGCAAAATTTCCGTCACAGGGGTATAAAGTTTAACTTGAGCTCCATATTCTTTGGCCGATTTAACATTTCCCAGACAGAGGGTCCAACTGTCCACACTTCCATCTGGCACCACCACAACTTGACGAACCTCAGGGGATAAAGCAGGCTCTTCCCGCAGAGCTTCTGAGCCAGATATAACCTCTACTGGAATTCCCACGCGCCGACAGCCTTCTACCAAACGAGGGAGAAATTCCTCATCCGCATCAGTAAGGGCAACGAAAAAGCCGCCAGTATCTTCAATTGCCTGGGGGGCAATTCGCCGTAAAATTTGATTTTCTACAATGCACTCTTCTGCAGCTGGCGGATCTTTAACAGCGTAACGAGCACCGCTGTGCAGAAGGCCATGGAAATTTCCAGAGGTTCCACTAGCTAAATTACCACGTTCAAATAAAATAGCTTTAATTCCGCGCATAGCTAAATCTCTGAGCACAGCTGTGCCAGTGGCTCCTCCTCCGATTACAACCACTTGAGTCTCTAACTTTTGCATCTTTACCTCCTTTCATTTTGAAAGCATTTCTTTCAAGGCCTGAATCAACGGAGGAATTATTTTTTCCCATTCCTCCACCACACCAATGTGGGCCAACTTGAAAATAGGGGCATCTGGATCTTTATTGATCGCCACAATAGTTTTAGATCCTCCGGCACCGGCCATGTGCTGAGATGCACCAGATATTCCCACAGCTATGTATAACTTGGGGGCAACTATTTTCCCGGTCTGACCTATCAAATGTGAATGAGGCAACCAACCCATGTCAACTGCAGGACGTGAACCGCCAACAGCTGCACCCAGCAGACGGGCTAATTCCCGTAAGCGACTAAAGCCTTCAGAGCTCCCCATTCCTCGCCCGCCGCCGACGATTATCTCAGCCCGATCCAAACTAATTTCTCCTTCTATGCCTGGCACTTCCACTCGCCTTACAACATTAACCGAGGAGGAAAGAAGCTCAGGAACAATCTTGATTTCATGAACCTCACCTTGGCGATCAGGATCGGGCTTAAGCGGTTCAAAGGCCCGAGAACGAATCGTTGCGATCTGAACCGGTCCTCGGGTCCGCATATAAACCATTGCTTTACCCCCATATACAGGGCGGAGCCAACGGATATTACCATTTTGAACATCAAACCCGGTACAATCGGTTACGATGCCTGTTTTAAGTCTATAAGCAAGCCGTGGGCCTAAATGACCCCCTCCCAATTCATTATGAGGCAGAAGGATTACTTGTGGTTTAAACTGGCAAACAACTTCTTCAAGCAAGTTTAACACAATCTCATCGCCTGGATTCCCCAGGGAGGGATGATCGGCCAGCAGAACCTGATCAGCCCCATGCTGGATTAAAACGGAGCTTTGATTCTTTACCTCCGAGCCTAAAAGAAGCGTTTGAACAGGTGTTCCCCCAAGCTGCTCGCTTAATCGTCGCGCTGCAGCAAGCAATTCTAACGCAAAACGGGGAACAGTTGAACCAGTAACCAAACAGAATGTAAGCAGAGCCATTTTACTTCACCTCATATTAGACCTAGTTCTTTAAGGCGTCGAGCCAGATTTTGCGCCTTTTCTTCCGGCGATTTGCCTTCTATTAGCTCACAGCGAATTTCCCGCTGAGGGATCCAAATTTCTTCTATCTCAATTTTACTTTCTCCTCTTAGCTCCGCAAGGTCTAACCCTATGTCAGCAAGGGCCCAGACAGGAATCGGTGTGCGCATAGCAGCACGAAGCCTTTTAACCGAAGCGTAACGGGGAACGTTGCTCTCATCATTAGTGATGGTCGCTAAGCACGGAATAGGTGCTTCCAAGATTTCATAACCGGTTTCTGTGGGGCGTTTAAACTGGATCTTGCCATTGCTGGAAACCACGTTGGAAACCAAGGTAAGGCAAGGCAATCCCAATTCCTCAGCCAGGAATGGCCCCACCAGTCCCATCTCCACATCTCCAGCCTGTCGTCCGCAGAGTATGAGGTCAAAATTGCCTATTTTCCGCAAAGCGGAAGCTAAAATGCGAGCTTTACCAAACGAATCCACCCCTTCAAAAGCTGGGTCTGAAAGGAGAATTGCCGAATCAGCACCCATTGCCAGAGCCTGATGGAGAGCCTGGATGGCCTCTTCTGTCCCAATACTAATTACTGTTACCGAACCGCCAAATTTTTCCTTGGCCTGAATAGCTACCTCTATAGCAACTTCATCGTAAGGGCTTATTACTAAAGGATGGCTCCCCCGGATTTGAGCTTTTGTAACCGGGTCAATCCGGAAAAGGTGAAAGGGAACTTCTGGGTCTATGATTTGTTTTATGCATACTACAATGTGCATCTTCCCTCCTCATTAAAAAGGGGAACGGGGTTAAAACTTTCCCCGTTCCCCTTCCCTTACATTGGGAAGAGTGGTTACTCCACCCAACCGAAAGTGCGCTCCACTGCTTTCTTCCATCCCCTGTAAAGCCGCTCCCGGGTTTCAGGATCCATCTTCGGCTCCCAGACCTTATCCACAGCCCAGTTCTTGCGCAGGTCTTCCAGGTCAGTCCAGAAGCCGACGGCAAGTCCGGCCGCATAAGCAGCGCCCAGGGAAGTGGTCTCGGCAACCACCGGGCGGATGACCGGCACGCCCAGGATGTCGGCCTGGAACTGCATGAGGAGTTCGTTGTAGACCATGCCGCCGTCAACTTTGAGGGCTGTGAGCTTGACGCCGGAGTCCTGCTCCATAGCATCCAGAACTTCACGGGTCTGATAAGCAGTGGCCTCCAGTGCAGCGCGGCAAATATGTGCCTTAGTGATGTAACGGGTCAGGCCGACAATCACTCCGCGGGCATCCATTCGCCAGTAGGGTGCGAAGAGGCCAGAGAAGGCCGGGACGAAGTAAATTCCACCGCTATCGGGCACGGAACGGGCGTAATCTTCAATATGCTTGGAGAAGTCAAAGAACTTCAGGTTATCACGCAGCCACTGGACCAGCGCGCCGGTGATGGCGATGGAGCCCTCCAAGGCGTAAACAGCCGGCTGATCGCCTATCTTGTAAGCCACAGTGGTCAACAGACCGCTCTTGCTGGGGATAGGGGTGGTGCCAGTGTTAAGGAGCATGAAGCAGCCGGTGCCATAGGTGTTTTTCGCCTCGCCGGGGCTGAAGCAGGTTTGGCCCACCAAGGCAGCCTGCTGATCTCCCAGGTCGCCGCAAACGGGGATAGAGGCACCAAACGGCCCACCCTTCGGTGTGTATCCGTAAATCTTCGGATCGCTGGAGGGGCGAATCTCTGGCAGCATCTGGCGCGGGATGCCCAAGATGTCCAGGATTTCCTGGTCCCAATCCAGTGTCTCAAGGTTCATGAGCATGGTACGGCTGGCATTGGAGACGTCGGTTATGTGAGCGCCCCCGTCCGGGCCACCGGTTAGCCACCAAATCACCCAGGTGTCAATGTTTCCGAAGATGGCCTCACCTTTTTCGGCAGCTTGCCTGACACCGGGAACATTGTCCAGGATCCACTTGATTTTAGGTCCAGAGAAATAGGTGGCGATAGGCAAACCAGTCTTGGGGCGGAAACGATCTTGACCACCTTCCTTAGCCAGTTCCTCGCAGATGTCCTTGGTGCGGGTGCACTGCCAGACGATAGCATTGTAGTATGGCTTACCGGTCTTCTTGTTCCAGATTATGGTTGTTTCTCTCTGGTTGGTTACACCGATGGCCGCGATATCTTTGGGATCTACACCGGTCTTTTCCAGCGTGGCCTTGATTACCTGCTGGGTGCGCTCCCATATTTCCATTGGGTCATGCTCAACCCATCCAGGCTGAGGGTAGATCTGTTGGTGTTCAAGCTGATGCCAGCCCACCACGCGGCCAGAGTGATCGAAGATCATAAATCGGGTGCTGGTTGTACCCTGGTCTACTGCCGCAACATACTTGGCCATTTTTACACCTCCAGATAATTATTTCTTCTCAGGAAGGAAAGTGCCGATTATTTTATCATAAGTCAAAATGCCCAGGACACCGCCAATCAGAGTGGCAAGGATGGGAGCTACGAACCAGTATACTCCATCAAATAGGCCCTTAGTACCAACAAGAGTTCCAAGGATCCTGGGGCCAAGGTCACGAGCAGGATTAATAGCGTAACCAGAAGGTCCACCCAGGCAGAGGCCAACAGCCAGGACCACAAAGCCAACCAAAAGCGGACCCAGGTTTGCTCCAACACCCAAGTTTCTGGTATCAGTTACTGCGGCCACGCCCCAAAGCAAAGCAGCGGTTCCAAATATTTCAGTGATGAAAGCATTCAAGAGGGAGTAGGAGCCGATAGGCTGCCCACCTGCGCCACCCCAGAAAGCCTGGCTGAAGATAGATCCAGGTCCGGTGCACCAGACATTAGGCATTCCAGCTGCGCGGAGGCCTTCCATATAGACCAAGTAAACTCCGAGGGCCCCAAGAAATGCCCCGAAAACTTGGGAAATCCAGTAAGGTATCACCTTACGCCACGGGAAGGTGCCTCGCACAGCCATTGCCAGGGTCACAGCGGGGTTAATATGAGCTCCTGAAACACCACCGGCTACGTAAACAGCGACCACCACCGCCATGGCCCAGCCGAAGGCTATTGTGTTCCAGTTATATGCTGGAGCAGCGAGACGAGGAGCCAAGCCCACGTTGGCGACAACGCCATCGCCCAGAAGTATGAGGATAAAAGTTCCGAAAATCTCAGCCAAGCATTCTCCTAGCAAACTATTTCTTTTCATGGTTTACCTCCCCTCAAAAAGTTTTTATAAAAGGCAAAAAGGTTGAACTTCTCATCACCTCCCTTCGCATGGATTCAGTTATGCATATAATTTAATGCGTTAATCAAAAGGCCAAAATCCAACATATTGAAGCACATATGCCGCATTTTTGTTATCAAATTGCTTCTTCAATCTTAAGCACCGTTATTTAGTTTATGGCGCAAAACAACCCTTGTCAAGACCCAATTTACCAAAATTTGAACGAGACAGCGTCCTTATGACTTAGAGCTCCATCACCTCAAAGGAGCTTCAGCTCAATGGTTATATGGCGCGGCCTATGAAGCCCTCACTCGCTCTGTAAATTGCTTCTTCGCGTAGAGCTTGAAACCATTACCAAACTACGGTTAAAAAGGCTGCTGTTGGCCCTCAAATTGTTGACAATGCAAAATTATGGGGGTAAAATTGGTGTAGAAAACGGAGAAGCTCCTTGGTGCTTGCTAAGCTTTTTAATTTTTATATTTCCATGGCTTTTAATAACCTTCTTGCTTACCCATTACATAACCCCGCTCCCCCGTGACCACCCCGAATTTGCACGTTCCCGCCTCCTTCTATGGTGGTATATTGTTAGGAGATTGTTTTCCCTTCATCCACCGGCTTATGTGGTTGAGAGGGGC
>CAZZMI010000024.1:22986-26015 GCA_964655275.1 uncultured Anaerolineae bacterium
CCGTTACAATCTCGGAGATTTTTACAGCAACTCCCATGAAGTTAATACCTTAGAAGTTCTGGAGGAAAACCTCAGGAGGGATCTAGAGGAACTCCTTAGTCCCGTTAGAGTTAATTTAGTGCGCATAGCTCTTAAGGAGGTGCCAGCTGAGGTTATAGATTACTCTTTGAAGCAATTAGAGGTTGACATAGAAATGGAGGAAAGGCCCAAAGAAGCCAGAGCAGAAGCCCTTTACTGGAGGCAAGTGAATGAGGCGAGGCTTAAATTTTGCCAGGATCTGGTAGAAAACCTCTTCAAAATTTTGCAAACAACAAGAAAAAGCGATCTGGAAACGATTCTGGCTATGCGAGTAGCCAAAATGGTGGAGGAACTGGCCTCTGCTTTGGCTTATAAAGGGCTTTTGTCTCCAGAGGCAAAACGCACCTTAGAAGAATTCGGGGTTTTCAAAGCCCTTTTGCCTGGGGGAGAGTAATAATGCAGTTTATTGTCTGGCCAATTGCTTTAATATTAGGGGCCATTATAGCATTTTTAACAGTCACGCTTTTCGTGCAAGATTTTTATAATGTAAGGAGGTTCAACGAGGCACTCTATTGGCTGTTAGCTTTTTTTATCCGTGGGACCAGGGAAAATTCCGCCATTGTGATTAGAGGTGGAGAGATAGCTAATCCGGAAAGCCCCGTGGCAAGGATAGGCGGGCCTGGCTATGCCATTATATTGGAGGACAGTGCTGCTGTCTTTGAGCGGTTCGGTAGAATTTCCCGGGTTCTTGGGCCAGGTTACTACCAGCTCGAGCCCTACGAACGGGTGAGAGGAGTTGTAGATCTGCGCCCTTATGTCCATAAAGTGCAAGCAAGGGGTTTCACAAAGGATGGAATTCCTATGCAAGGGGAGGTGGAAATAGAGTTTCAACTTCGCCAAATGTCCAAGGTGAGGCCGGAGCAATCTTCCCAAAGAAGCCAGAGATTCAGAGCTTTTTACACTTATACCTGGGAAGGAGTGCTTAACGCCGTTCACAACACCCCTGTCAGGGAAGGTTCCCTGGTGTCCAGCCGTGAAATAATCAGGGAGGAAGTTTCATACTGGTTCCAAAGGGTTATAGAAAGCCACAGCTTCAGGGAACTAATTGCCTCTCACCCCGAAGCCTCCCCCGGAAAAAAGAGAGGGTTGGTCTCCAGAGATGCGTTGCGCGTCTTGGAGGCAGAACTTTTCAATCTTCTAAGACATAGGCTGAGAAGATGGGGATACCAGATAAATCGCCTCCAGATTAACATGTTAGATGTTTCGGAGGAGATAAAGGGAAGGGTTAGGAGCAAATACTTTGCTCTGTGGAGGGCCTTAAGACTGGAAGACCTCAAAGCAAAGGAAGCGCGTGCTGAATTATCTGCTTTGCAAATCAAAAGCGAGGTTAGAGTTAACACTGAAATCCAGTTTATAGAGGCTTTGGCTTATGAAATTGCCGGGCTTCGTTCCAAAAAGTTAAATAAGCAATTTATTCTGACTGTGGCCTGCATTAACGTGCTGGATAATTTCCTCTCCAGCCTTCAAGAAGAAAGTCAATTCCTTATCCCCTCGTGGATTTTAGAGCAGATTGACCGGTTGAAGAGGATTTTTGCTCTCCCCCCTTCCACTGAAAATTAGAAGCCAATGGAAATTTCCTGCGGGTCCACGTGGTCGTTAAAGGGATCTATGCGCACGTCCTCGTGGATAAGGCCAGCCCAGAAGTGAATGGGGTTACGAGGAGGTTTGTGGATTATCTGGATGCATCCAGTTACAAGGGACCTTTGCCCGGGCATCAGGAAACGGTACGGGCGTCCATCTTTTATCCTGACTTCGCAATTATCGCCGCATATCGCCCATCGGTATGGGTAAGGTCGCCCACTGGAATTGGTCTCAAAGTCAATGCCCACCCTCCACACACCTGGCTCTTCATACCAACCCAAGGTATTAAAATTCTCAGTGCTTTTGTAGGTGGTGCCAGGTGGAGGACCACTGGTGCGAATAGGGACTGCTCCGTAATTCTCTACGGTGAGGGTAAAACAAAGGGTTGACCCCAGAGGAACAATCTTGGGGTAGAATTCCACTTCACCTTCCAGAATGTCAGCCCTGGGAACACCTCCTTCTTTGATTATCAGGGTTTTTGTTACCACCGTGCGGTTCCCTGCCAGGTCGCGAGCTTCCGCTACCACAAAATAGGTGCCATCGGGCGGGGGTTCAGCTCGCTGGTCCACGCCTCCTTCGTAATCATATATGTGCATTCCCGGTTCTCCTGGCTTTATATCCCTCTCTTTCTCTACCAGGGGATAACGCCTTCCATCAGGTCCTACGAGGTAAACATGGGTTTCGGCTTTCTTGGTCAGGTAATAAGAGATGGTTACCCTGTCGTCCAAGCCGTCTTGATTTGGGGTAAATTCCTGAGGGTATACGGTGAAATTAAGGAGTTGTGGGGGAGTTGTATCAGCATCAGTGATTAAAAGCGTGCCCTGAGCTCTTTCCGTTTTACCGTAATCATCGGTTGCCTCAATTATCCATGTATAGTGGCCATCAGGGAGAACCCGGTCATTAACTACGCCCCCAAAATATACGGTGTGTTCGCCTATGGAACGTCTCTGGTCTTTGCGGAAGTAGTGTGTCTGGTTGTTTTCATCCACAAAGTAGATGGAGACGAAAGCGTTTCGGTTTAAGCGGTAGCTGATGATAGCCACATCGGTGTTGCCATCAGCATTGGGGGTGATGTGCTCCGGCCAGATCCTGGCGTCTGAGAGCAATGGGGTCACCCCGCAGGTTTTTACCATGGGGAGGAAGCCAATAACGAAGATCAGGTTGAGAAAAAGTCGTAAGGTTTTAGCCCTCAACTCTGCCTCCTTAAAGATTTGTTAGAATTATATCCCGAAAGAGAGGTAAGGCCAAACTCTGGAGGAGGTGCAAGGGTTTGGCCTCTTTTAACGGTTTCCGAGGGCAACTGTGGTTTTATTCCCTTCCGTGGGCATAAGGTTTGCCGTATTTTTGGCCCCCCTCGCTGGCTAATTGCC
>CAZZMI010000025.1:0-8791 GCA_964655275.1 uncultured Anaerolineae bacterium
GGGCGCAGCCCCCTCCCGGGGGGATTGGGGGGTGTCCCCCCGGGCTTTTTTCAAAAAAGGGGCAAACCGCCAGCATTAGCAATTAGCCCCCGAGTGGGACCCAAGACTTCGGCAAACCCTCAGCCCACGAGGGCGGGGATGGGGAGCCAGTGGCAAGGCAAAATTCCCCCTAAAAAAACCTGAATTTCCCAGGCCCAATGGACAGATAATTCCCTTAAAAAAGAGCGTAGCGGGGCTTGCCCTTCAGAACATTAGCATGGATAATTGGATAAGGAGGAGGTTAGAAATGAAGCCATCCATTATAGCTATAGATGGGCCAGCAGCTTCCGGTAAGAGCACCCTTGGCGAGAGGCTCGCCCGAGAACTTGGCTACACTTACTTTGACACCGGAGTAATGTACAGGGCAGTTACCTGGATTGCTATTAAACGAGGTATACCCATACAAGATGAAAAAGCTATCACTGCCCTTGCCCAGTCCATCCACATTGAGGTTGCACCTCCAACAGTCCAGGATGGCAGGCAATGCTCTGTATTTGTGGATGGGGAAGATGTGACCTGGGACATAAAGAGGCCTGAAGTGGATAAAGCTGTTTCCCCTGTCTCGGCTTACAGTGGGGTAAGGGAAGCCCTCACAAAGCAACAGCGTCGCATCGGCCTGAAAGGGAAAATTGTAATGGTGGGAAGGGATATCGGGACCGTGGTGCTCCCGGAGGCTGACCTCAAAATATACCTTGATGCTTCCTTAGAAGAAAGGGCAAGGCGTCGCTGGAAAGAGCTTTTAGCCAGAGGAGAGAGCATATCTTATGAAGAAGTTCTGAAAATAATGCGGGATAGAGACCAGATAGATAGCTCCCGTTCCCTGGCTCCCCTCCGCCCGGCAGAAGATGCCATCGTCATTGATACAACCTCCATGGGCATAGAAGAAGTTTTCCGCAAAGTGATGGAAATTATAAACAACACCTCAGATCCCCCACGCTCACTGGAGAAGAGAAGCGTAATTTTCCGGCGGTTCGCAATTCCCATCCTCAGGTTCCTCTTCCGGCTATTGACCAGGGTTGAAGTACGGGGGCAGGAGAATGTTCCTGAAAGCGGGCCTGTTATCATCGCCATAAATCACCTGGGGCATTTGGATGCCCCCCTCGTAGTAGCCTTCGCCCCCAGGGAGGTTGAAGGAATAGCCCTGGCTGACCTTTATAAAGTGCCCGTTACGGGATTGCTCTTGCGCCTCTATGGGGCCATCCCTGTGCACCGCGATGAGTTTGACCGGAGTGTCATACAGCGTTCTCTGGAGGTTTTAGCCCAGGGGAAAGCCCTGGCTCTGGCTCCTGAAGCCCGCCGCAGTCCGTCCAGAGCGCTGGAGAAAGCCCGAAGGGGTGTGGCCTACCTGGCCATGAAAGGGCAAGCCCCAGTAGTCCCTGCTGCAATAACAGGCACTGAGGACGCAGTAGAGAAGCTATTGCGGTTCAAAAGGCCGCGCATCACCCTTACTTTCGGTAAACCCATTTCCCCTCCGCCTTTCTCCAGGGACAAGGCTGCACTGGAGAGCTTTACAGAAAAAATCATGAAGGAGATAGCTGCCATGCTTCCCCCTCAATACAGGGGATATTATTCCTGAAAAAGGAGGCTAACCGTGAAATTTCCACTCCGAGCAGAAGGCAGGACTTTAATCCTCGGCCACCGGGGAGCAAAAGGGTATGCTCCGGAAAATACTTTCCCCTCCTTCCAGAAAGCTCTGGAATTAGGTGTAGACATAATTGAACTGGACGTTCACATAACCAGGGATGGCCGGCTGATCGTTTGCCACGATGATTCCCTTGAGCGCACCACAGGGCTGAGAAAGCTCATCGGGGAAGTTACCTGGGAGGAAATACGGGATTTGGACGCAGGCCGATGGTTCGGGCAACAGTTCTCCGGGACCAGAATCCCGCTCCTGGAAGAGGTTCTGGAATGGGCTAAAAGCAAGATACCCCTTGTGGTGGAAATAAAACGAGGCTTCGGTGAGCGAGAGGATATCGTGGAAAAAGTGGTGCAGGCTGTAAAAAGTTGCGGGATGGAGGAAGAGGTGGAACTGATCTCCTTTGACCATCGCTTTGTAAGAAAAGCTAAGGAAATAGCCCCTGAGATAGCTGGTGGCATCCTGTATGTGGGCGCTCTTGTGGATCCGGTCAGGGCGGCTAAGGATGCCCTGGCCGATGCCCTCCACCCACACTTTGCTTATGTAGATAAAACCCTGGTGGAGAAAGCCCACGAGGCCGGCCTTGCAGTAAGCACCTGGGTGGTAAATGAGCCAGAAACTGCCCGCCTCCTGGCTTCATGGGGAGTAGATTGCATCGGCTCCGATTATCCCGATAGGGTTAAGAAAGCATTGAAGGTGAAGAATGGCTAAACCTAAAATAGCAATTACCTTGCTTATACCTGCCTTCATAATTCTGGGCTTTGTATGGTTAGCCTCAGCGGAAAAGCCCGTGGAAGAGCAATCCAGGGCAATTATAGAACCGGCGTTAGCGAAGGTCCTCGCTTCTGCCAGCCCCGACGATTTCTTGCCTGTAATCGTTATCCTTAAGGATCAGGAATCGCCTGAGAAATGGAAAGGCGCGAGGGGAGAATTGGTGGCTAACCTCAGATCCTTCGCTCAGAAAAACCAAGCCTCTCTTAAGTCCTACCTGGATGAAGCCAGGGCCCTCGGCCTTGTGGAATCTTACAAATCCTTCTGGATCTTCAATGGCTTCGCTTTAAAGGCTAAATCCCAGGCGATACACCAATTAGCCTTTCACCCATCTGTTTCCATGCTCCTTCTTGACCATTACCGCCAGTGGCTTAAGGAGAAGCCCTCAACCGCTGAGGCATCCCAATCGGTGGAGTGGAATATTGAGCGCATTAGAGCTCCCCAGGCATGGTCTACCTTGAACGTTTCCGGGACGGGGGCAGTGGTAGCCGTAATGGACACCGGTGCTGATTGGCTTCATCCTGCTCTGAAGTTCAATTACCGGGGCTATAACCCCCACGGCCCTGCAAAGCACAGTGGAAATTGGTTTGATCCTGTAACTGGCTCTTCTTACCCTTTTGATGACCATGGCCATGGTACCCATGTCCTTGGGATAGCTGTGGGCCGGGATGGAATAGGAGTCGCCCCAGGGGCACGCTGGATAGCGGTCAAGGTTTTGGATGGAAATGGCTACGGTTACGATTCCTGGATTCATGCCGGCTTTCAGTGGCTCCTGGCTCCAGAAGATGACCCTTCCCTTGCCCCTGATGTGGTTAACTGCTCCTGGGGGGAGCAAAATGCTATGAACACCGTGTTCCAACCCGATCTCCGGGCCTTAAGGGCTGCTGGAATAATACCGGTCTTCGCAGCAGGGAACAATGGACCAGGTCCAGCCTCAGTGAATAGTCCAGCTTCATTGCCGGAAGCCATAGCTGTAGGCGCCACCGACCCCTATGATGAAGTAGCCTATTTCTCCAGCCGGGGCCCATCCCCCTGGAACGAAATCCGCCCCCATGTAGTGGCCCCCGGAGTTCACGTCCGCTCGTCATTTCCCGGTGGGACTTATGCCACCTGGAGTGGCACATCCATGGCGGCCCCTCACGTAACAGGCCTCATGGCTTTAATGCGCTCAATAAGCCCCACCGTAAACGTAACTCATGCCTTGTTCATCGTAACCTCCACTGCTGTACCCCTCAGCACCACAACCCCTAACAATGAATCCGGGTGGGGCCGAATTGACGCCTTTGCCGCCGTTGCTTCCCTCCTCAACGCCGGAACCATTCAGGGGGCAGTGCAAAGCACCAGCGGAACCCCGATCCCGGGGGCAACCATTTCAGCCAGACCAAGGGATGGGACGGGGGGTGGCAGTACCACGGCTGATGCCTCAGGTCATTACGCCCTTTTCCTTGCCCCTGGCTTATATAACGTCACTGCCTTTGCTTTTGGCTACTTCTCCCATACTATCCCTGACATTGTGGTCTCAAGAGGCACCACAACTACCGTTGACTTTACCCTTCAACCCCAGCCAACTGGAACCCTCCAGGTTCGCATTTACGAAGCTGTGATCGGGAGGCCATTGACAGCCACCATCTCTTTGCCAGGGACCCCTTTATCGGCTACTGCCAGCTTGTGGTCTTTCTCTCTGCCTCCAGGGGATTATACAGTAGTGGCTCGGGCCTTAAGCTACCGGGTAGGAATTACTACAGCCACGGTTACGGTTAACGAAACTACCGAAGTGACCTTAAACCTTGACCCCGCCCCTTCCATACTTCTGGTGGACAGTGGGGCATGGTATTACGGAAGTCAGATTCATTACTATCGCCAAGCCTTGGATGATTTACTCTATGCCTACGATGAGTGGGCGATCCGGCGTATCCCTCAAGATCTTCCTCCGTTGGAGCTATTAGAGCACTATGACCTTGTGATATGGAGTTCGCCTCAGGATGCGCCGGGTTACATCGGGGCTGATAAGGTTATAGTCCATTACCTTTCCAATGGGGGTAAACTTTTCCTGAGTGGCCAGGACATAGGCTTTCTGGATGGGGGAGGAGTAGGCTTTTCCTCTTATTATCAAAATTACCTCAAAGCCCTCTTTGTCCAGGACAGCAGCAACAGCTGGGCTCTCCAGGGCTTACCCGGAGGGCCTTTCGCTGGCCTGAGCTTCTCCATTGCCAACGGAGATGGAGCTGATAACCAGCTTTTCCCCGATGTTGTAGAGCCAGCCGATCCCAGTGAAGCTGTCCCGGTTCTTGCTTATTCCAACGGCGGTTACGGAGGGCTTGCAGTCGGGGTATGCCTTAATTATCGGGTTCTTTACCTTTCTTTTGGCTTTGAAGCCATAGCTGATAGACTTTCTAGGAAGGAAGTTATGGAAAGGGCCATCTCCTGGCTCATCTCTCAACCTGCTCCTGCGGGCCTTCAGGTGCTCAAATCCACTCAAACCATAATAGGCCGAGCAGGCGATTTGGTCACCCACGGCGTAGTTATCAGGAACATCGGAAGCCAGGTTGACACTTTCGCTATTAACATGGAAGGGGGCCGGTGGCCTGTCACCCTCTCTTCCTCGTCCGTTACCCTTGAACCCTGTGCTATTGATAAAGTTGAGATCACAGTGGCTATACCACCTGATGCTGGATGGGATGAACGAGATACCATAACCCTGACTCTGCGCTCCACCATCTCGCCTGCCCTTTCTGTTCAGGTACCTTTGACTACCAAAACCCCGGCTCCAATCCTTCTGGTGGACAATGACCTCTGGTATGAACAAGCGGAAAAGTATAAAAAAGCCATGGCTGAAACAAACCTTCCATACGATTTGCTGGAGATTACCGGCTCAAAAATTCTTCCAGAAGCGCTAAGCTGGTACCCTATAATCGTGTGGTGGACAGGATATAACTGGTATAATCCGGTGCGGGCGGAGGATGAAGAAGCTTTAACTCATTACCTTCTCAACGGTGGGAGGCTTTTCCTATCATCCCAGGACTTCCTCTTTTGCCGGGGGGCTGGCTCTTCTTTCTGCAAAGGGACCGGTTCTTTGCTCCCTCTCCTGGGAGTGCTTACCTGGACCGAAGATGTGACTCCCACCATGGCTGTTGGTGTACCGGAGGAGCCTATAGGGGAGAGCCTTGGTCCGTGGTCCCTTGCATACCCTTACCAGAACTGGTCCGATGCCCTTGAGCCTATGCCGGGCACAATGGTGGTGTTTAGAGACCAGGAAAAGAGGGCCATAGGATTAGCCCGGCGGGGGAATGGCAATGCTTCTGTCTTCTTTGCTTTCCCCTTTGAAACCTTGCCAGAGGAAGCACGTCCCCAAGTTATGGAAAGGGTCGTGGGATTTCTTTCCTGGCTTGGCTCCTCTTCCTTTTCTGTTAATCCGATTTCGGCAATGCCGGGGCAAATAGTTACCTGGACTGTCTCCCTGCGGAATGACGGGCCCAAAACCGTGACTGCCCTTTTCTCCACCACCATCGCTTCAGGTTTAACCTTTCTGCCCTCAAGTTTGACCGGACCGGCTCTTTATGATCCTAACTCCTCTTCTTTATCCTGGCTTGGCCCGATTTCACCTGGCGAATCCATCACGATTTCTTACTGCACCTCAGTAAACGAAGACATTCCACCCCGGACGGTAATACTCCAAGAGGCAATGATAAGTCTTGAAGAGCAAAAGATCCGTTTCCGTCGGGAGGCAAAAGTTAAGGTGGGTATGGCGGACCTGAGTCCCTCAACTCTGGAATGCACTCCAGTGGAAGTTCTTTCGGGTTCTCCTATCTCCTGTGTTTTGACCCTGCGCAACGCTGGCATTGATGCGCAGGAGGTCTCAGTCTTGATACCCTTTCCCTCAGGCTCAAGGCTTATTTCCGGCTCTGCATCCTGGGAAACCGGCAATGGAGAAATTGGGGAAAAGTTCATGCGGTGGAGTGGTTCCATCCCGGCGGGCTCCTCTTCATCCATACGTTGGGGAATTGAAGTGTGGGACTGGAACGAACGCACCCTCTACCATGTAGTTTTGTTCGGGGAAAAAGGGGAAGCTCCCCTGGAGCGCGCTCTATGGCTAAAGGTTCAACCTTACAAAATTATACTCCCTCTTATTTTCAAATCTTTCCCTTAAACTCCGAATTGTGGCGAGGCCTTCAAGTTCCAGCCACAGAGGGATAATTTCACGATAAACTTTGCAGTAATAGTGAGTGCTTTTCAACAGTGGGCAACCACCCCCGCACAGGTATCGCCAATTGCACTCCCGGCAGTGTTCATCGGCATCTATTAGCGCGAAGGTGCAAAGGTTTCGTACCCTCTCTTTCAGAAGCATTGGGCAGGAAGCAAAGGCTCCATTTGGGCCGAGGGCAAAGAAGGTGAAGCCTGCCTGGCAAGGATAGGGCGAAGGGCGGGCCAAATGGAGGAGGTCCATTGTTGGAACCGGGCCTCCTTTTAGGTTTAAATGTTTCCTGACAATACCACCAGCCTCCCTTAAAACCTTGATTAATTCCCCGGTGGGGGGCTGGAGCTGGTTGCTCCTTTCAGTGAAGCGATAAAGGTTCAGGCTCAAAGGCACTCCCAGTTCCATTGCAAAGTTCACCAGCCCCGGTATCTCTCTGAAGTTAACAGAAGTAACTGTAGTGGAGAGGAAAAGCTGGCAATTTTCCTTCAAGGCAATCTCTATAGTGCGGAGGACCTGGGGCAGAGAATCTCCACCGTCAGCCAAAGGGCGTAGAAAGCCCTGTGCCCAACCGAGGCTATCCAGAGAGATCATCAAGGCGATTCCTTCCCCTTGTAAAAAAGAGATGGTTTCCTGTTTCAGGAGGGTGCCATTAGTCAAAATTATCTCCTTTATGGCCAGGCCCTTTTCCTTTGCCGTGCGTCTGGCATATTCATGGAGGTTTTTCAGGAGGTCAAAGCAAAGCAAAGGTTCCCCGCCAGCATACTTGATCTTCAGGCTTGTCATACCTTTCTTCTGGAGGTTTCGGATAGCCCAATCAATGGCTTTTTTACCTTCTTCCTCGGCCATATTTGAGCGGCTTAGCTCCACATAGCAATACCTGCACCGCAAGTTGCAATTAAAAGTCAAAGCCAGCCAGATGGTAAACTCACGAGGGGGATGAGGAATTGGCGATGAAAAATTACTATGGTGTGAATTCAGGGAATCTTCCAGAAAAATGCGGGCTGTAGGGTTCAAAATCCAGGGCGGATAAAGGCTTAGGGGATTGTAAAAAATGCTGTATCCGTTACCTAATTCCGCATGGTAAAAAGGCTTAAAAAGGGAAAACTGCAAGCTTTCTACAGAAGGATAAGGAAGGCAGTAAGCGCTTTCCCTTCCGCAAGCACAATCCTGCTCCCCATTTTCCAGCAGGGGAAGCAAAAAGGGGGCTTCTGGATTTATAACCCTTTTCACATTTGAGTCAACAATTTTACAGCGCTTGCGGTGAGGCTGAACCACCTGTTGCCGTTCCAGGTCTTGCTTCTAATCCAAGTTTGAAGGGGGAAGAGGGGGTGAGAACGATCATGGGAAAGCGCCCGTGAAGCATCAACCTGGCCATAGGCCTGTAAATCTTCGCCGCTGCAGCCTTTATCCTCTTTTGGCTGGCCTGGTTCTTGGTGCCGGAGGCCGTCCGCATCAGTAATGAGCGTTGCTACATCGCCTTTGAGGAATCCTTCCCCCTGGCCGATGCCTGGTGCGCCATAGCCTCAGGTGGCCATGGGATCAACCTGGTGCAGCGGACGATGCGCCGGCCGATGATCGGTATAAACGGGGGCATGAAAGCTTGCAAGGGAAGCCAGGAGAGTATTGCCCAATTCCTCATGGGATGAGGCTACCCTTAAACTCACTGACAATAAGAGTGGGAGGCTCCAGAGACCATCATGACGCTGGGAGAATACTTGGGATAGGGGGCCGTTATGGTATCTTCAATTGAATCTCCTGGCCCTCTGTTGGAGGAATTGCTGCGCCTGGCGGCCCAAGATGACCCCCGCACCGCTGCCCAGCTCCGGGAACTGTGCCGAAAGGCTCTGGCCATGGTGGAGCGGGCAACCAAACCGGGATTGTGGGCCGCCCTTCAGTGCACCTTGGGCACTGCCTGCGCTATACTGTACGGGGCCACAGGGGCTTATGCGGAAGAGGCCCTGGAGGCCTTTGCCGCTGCCCTCCAGGTGTTCACCCGCCGGGATTATCCTATGGAGTGGGCCATGACCCAGCATAACCTGGGGTTCCTCTACTCCACCCGTTACGATCGCACGGGCAGGGAAGAGGATGGCCAGAAGGCTGAGGAGTGCTACCTGGCTGCCTTGGAGGAGTATCGGCGCGAGGTTTCCCCC
>CAZZMI010000025.1:8891-25823 GCA_964655275.1 uncultured Anaerolineae bacterium
CTGGCAGGAGGCGCTGGAGGAGATCGCCGCTACAGGCGGCGAGTACCAGGCCGGCTGGCTCCTCGCCTACCACCTCTTCTATAACGCCGTGATGCCCACTGCAGTCCGTGGCCATCCTGCCTGGGCAGCCGCCGAGCAGGCCTGGCATCGTTGCGTCCAGAATATGACGGAAGAGCTGGGCCGCCGGCTGTGGGTACCCCTGGATGCTTTCCTGAAGCCTCGCGGCATTGCTCGCATTATCTTCATCCCTTCCGGTGTGCTGCACATCCTGCCTCTGCACGCCGGGCGCTGGACTCGTGACGGAAAAGAGGTCTGGGCCGACGAGGTTTACAGGATCGGCTACGCCCCCAGCCTCTCGGTGCTGTCCCATTGCCGGGACCGGCTGGTGGAGTTGAAACGCCAGGGGCCACCCACCCTGGCTGCCGCCTCCAACCCCACCGCCGACCTGGAATTCGCCGCCGGGGAGGTTGCGGCCCTGAAGGAGCTCTTCGACCGCCAGAGCTGGGAGGCACGGATCAGCCAGGGCGAACAGGCTAAAAAGGAGACTTTCCTGAAGATGGTGGCCGGTGCCCACTACATCCACTTCTCTGGCCATGGCCGCTACTTCTGGGAGGAACCCATGGCCTCGGGCCTGGCCTTCTTCGGAAGCCGGGCCGAAGATGGGAGCGTGATCCCTGATCTGCTCACCCTGGACGAGGTCCAGAGCACGGCTGGTGGTGCTCAGCGCCTGTGAGACAGGGGTAACGGCCGTTACTGAGGCTGCCGAGGAGTATGTGGGGCTTCCGGCTGGCTTCCTGATAGCCGGGGCGCCCGCTGTGGTGGCCAGCCTCTGGCCGGTCAACGACGCCTCCACAGGGCTCCTCATGGAACGCTTCTATGAAAACCATCTGGAGCGGGGAATGGAGGTGGCGGAGGCCCTATGCGAGGCCCAGCGCTGGCTGCGGACATTGCCGCTGGAGGAAGCCCTGGCCCGCTATGAGCCCTACCTGCGCCGTGGGCAGGAGCGCATGTCCATCGCTGCGGCCGTGGCCCGTTATAAGGAGCTGGTCACCCGTAGCAAACCATACCCCTTTGCGGAGCCCTACTTCTGGGCCCCCTTTGTCGCCGTAGGAGCCGTGATGAGTTGAGGATTAGGAGGAGGTTTGGAACCATGACTCAATTGCCCCCTGATTTAATCATTGACCTGTTGACCCTGGACGAGGCCGGACCAGCGATAAGAGAAGCCCTGGGGGAGGAGTGGCCGGCCTTCCAGAAACGCATGCTGGAGATTGTGGCTAACCTGCCCACGGAAGCAGATCCTGATACCCTGGCCAGGGAGGGGCTGGCCCTCTTTGAGCTCTGGCGGAGCGACCCGCGCGTCTGGGCCATCGTGCAGCCGGTGCGCCTGCGCCTGGTGCAGGCCCGGGGCTACCCCACCGCGATCGCCAAACCCGAGGGGGCAGGTCCCGGGCCAGCCCTCGGCCCAAAAGACCTGATCAATGCCCTGCGTCTGAGCATTGAGGACCCTGGCCAGCTAACCCGTAACGCGGAGCAGCTGGCTCTCTGGCGCCAGCAGGCAGGTCTGCCACAGCCTGCCGAAGGCCCAGGCAAAGAGGAAGGTTAATTTCGTGTCCCGCTCGCCCATTTTGAAGCGGCCCACAGTCCACCATTATCTCTCCTTCCTCTGGTACGGCAATAAACCGAAGCCTGAGGAATGGCCTGCACTTTGGAAGGCTGTGCTTGCCTTACTGGATGACGTCGTCAACTATGCGGCAGGCCTCGTTCCGGCTCTGAAGGTTCTGGAGGGTCAGCTCCACATCCTGCGGAGCGGACCATCCCCCTCCCCCTGGATAAGCCGGCGGCTGCTGAGCCCGCCAGAGCTGGCCTTCCACACCTCGCTGGGGGGAGGGAAACTGGGTGTGATGCTGCGTGCCCATCAGGAGGCCGATAGCCTGGTCTTACACTGGCTGTGGTTCTACGATGGGGAGGCGCCCATCTCGGTCTTCACCGAGCAAATACAGTCCCACCTGTGGCATCCCCGGGTGGCCCAGGTGCCCCTGTTGGGGGAATCGGTTTACCTAACGGCAGTGGTGGAAGAGGAGATGGCCCGGGCTATGGCCCAGGGCTCCATTACCGACCCGGTAGAGACGGGCTATCGGACGTTGGCCCGTCAGATCCTTCAGCAGTGGATGGCGGGGGATCCTTTGGGCCCGTTCCTGAACCCGGTGGGGTTGCAGCTGCCAGTAGGGCGACTTTATCCGGACCTGCTGGTGCGAGCCCCTTCGGCAGGGCCGGCAATCCTGCATGCTGTCCTTTTCTACCCCAATATTGAAACGGAGGATAGCGCCGAGGTCGGGCGGCTGGTCTACGAAGAGCTGCCCCTGCTGGAGCTTTACCGACACAAGTTGCATGCCGTCTATGAGCGGGAGTATTGGCATCGAATCCGCCCCACGCTGGACGATGGGCAACGGCAGTTGCTTGAGAGGCTTAGGGATATCCTGCGCGCTCTCGGTGGGACAGTGCAGAAGGGCAATAGCCTGGTTTTATTGCAGAGGGCCCTGGTGGGCCTGGCTAAGCCCTACTTTCCCTTCTCGGCTGCCCTGGCTGAAGCCGAGGAATTGCACCAGACAGCCCTGGTAAACCTGGAAAATGTGGAGCGAGCTCTGCGGCGTATTGGGGGTGAGGCAACCCTGGCCCCCCTGGCCGAGCCTCTCAAGATGATGTGTCGCCAGATGGAAGTAGACCTGGCTTACGGCTCCAACCTGGCTTCCCAGGTGAGGGATGCCATTAATGCCCTGCGCACCCGGGCTGACATCCTGGAGGCCGGCTACGAGCGGAGGCTCGGGATAATCGTAGCCGTCCTGGGCACCGCCCTGGCCGCTGGTCAAGTGCTCAGCGACTCCATGGCCACCGTCCTGTGGCACTGGCTCACCGCAGCTCCGCCTGAGGCCCAGCCTTCGAACCTGGCTCTTATGCTTATACGCATCTTTGCTATGGTGGTGAGCGGGCTGCTCACCCTGCTGGCGATATGGCTGGCGGAACGGGTGAGACGATGGGAGTGACAAGGCAAAACGCCCCCATTACCTCTCTCCTCCACCGGCCGGTTGAAGAACCAGCCGGCCCGGCAGGGCTAAGCCGAGGATGCTCAACACAAACAGCAGATATAGATGGGCCTCCTCCCACAGCTGGAGCACAGATGATTTGTCAGACTATGCCGCTTGACGCTGATATGCGCCATGGTCTTTTCCCAGCGACCACTCCTAAGCCGGGCTCGCACCTTGGCTATAGCTTCAGATCATCCTTGCTCCCTTGAGACGGGCGCCGATGAGATGCTTGTACCCTCTCTCACCGGTACCAGTGCCAGTTTGCAGCCCCTTGGCCTTATATTCCGGGTAGCGCATATGCCCTTTGTTGTTCGCCTGGGTGAGCGTCTGGGATGTGAACTGTTGCCTGTGGCCACTCTGTTCGGGGTGGTAGCAGGTATTGATGAGAAGTATGTGTTGGGGCCCAGGAACAGCAAGCCCGAAGAGGGAATGCGCCGCTGGATGTAGCTCTACTCTGCTGTGGATCTCTACACCTGTGACCTTCCGTGGCTTTGACTCCCAAGATGCGCAACCCGCCATTCAAGGCGAATGCCGACTGGAATTAGCCGGCTATGACATTCGCCAGGTGCCTATGGCATCTGGCTGCTGGAGGTAACCCACATTCTTGTCCCAACCTTGTGACGGTTACCCGAAACCGCTTGTTTTAGTTACTAACTCAGGGTATAATTTTGGGGGGAGCCCAGGAAGGAGGATAAAAGTGGATAGTGAACTTTTTCAATTTATTGACGGAATAGTGGCCGGCGTCCTGATCCTTTCACCTCAAGGAGAGATAATTTTCGCCAACCGGAAGGCCCTGGAAATAGTCCAAGCCTCCCTTGAGGCATTAAAAGGAAAACCCATTAACCTTTTCATCCCCAACTTTGATGAGAAAACCTTAAACACTTTAATCAAAGCCCCTCCGTTAAGACCTTATCCTTTTAAGACCACTTTAGTTTCCTTAAGTGGAAAGAAAACCCCTGTTTTAATTACCCCATCCCTTTTGCGTGAAAACGGGGAACCAAAAGCCATAATCATGACTTTAGAGGAAGCTCCTTCAGCTCCTCCCGTCCAGTACCTTCCTGTCTTGGCTTCTATAGCGCGAGCTGCTTCCTCCTCCCTCCAGCTTGAGGCGATAGCTGAAGCCGTTTACAAAGAACTGTCCAAAGTCATCTCCATGGACGCTTTCTACATCGCTTTATATTATCCGGAAACGGAGGAGACCGATTTCATATTCAAGGTAGATGAGGGGGTGAAAGAACCCAGGGAGCGTCGCAAGTTAAGACCCAGCCTTACCCAGCTTGTCATAACCTCTAAGACTCCTTTGCTCATATCTGACTTGGAGAAAGAGCATTATCCCTTCTCCCTGTGGGGAACCGGCAAAGTTCCTCGCTCCTTCTTGGGGATCCCAATGATTGCTGAGGACCAGCTGGTAGGAGTAATATCTGTTCAATCTTATCTTCCCGCCGCCTATTCCCAGGACGACCTTGAATTGCTTTTAAATGTAGCTTCTTACCTCGCTTTAACTTTCCGCAATGCCCTCTTACATGAGCAAATCGTCAAACTGGCTAACAGGCTTTCAATTCTGAATGAAATAGCCCGTATAGCTATCGCATCCCCTGATATCAAGACCCTTTTTCAGAAAATAGCCCAAATCATATGGGAAAAGCTTGGTCACTATGGGGTATTGCTTTTCTGGGTTGAGGGGGAAGAAGCGGTTTTAAAAGCTATCGCTGGGGAATATGCTCAAATCGCAGCTCCTGGATACCGCCAGCACTTATCTCAGGGAATAATCGGCTGGAGCATAAGCCACAATGAGCCCGTCCTCTGCAACGATGTTTCAAAGGACCCTCGCTATATCCCTGGGCCTGTTCCTTTGGGAGTAGTGAAATCAGAGGTCTGTGTGCCTATACGTTTTAAGGGGAAAGTCCTGGGAGCTATTGACTTGCAGGACACCCAGCCTGGAGCTTTTTCCTATGATGATGTCCTGACCCTGGAATCCATTGCTTCTTCAATAGCAATAGCTTTCCATAACCTCAAGCTTTACCAATCCCTTCAAGAAGAGAGGAGGTTGCTTCGCACTTCTGCTGATGCCTTACCCATGGAGCTTCTAGTATTGGCCCAGGACCTAACTATAGTAGCCGCTAATAGAACTTTCCTTGAAAATTTTGGGCTCACCCTTGAAGAAACTATAGGCAAACCCTGTCAGGATGTTTTAAAATGTTCCGAAATTGAGGAAAAAATTCGGAAAGCTTTGGAAGAGAAAAAGCCTGTTTTTTGGGAGGGAAAGGAAGAAGGTAAAACCTATAAGAATTTTGCCGTATCGGTTCCGGAAACTCCATGGATTGTTGTAGGGCGCCAGGATGTAACCAGAGAAAAGGCTCTGGCTGAAAAGCTGGAAGTTGTCCACAGGTTAGGCCGGGAATTAGTCCTCGCCCAAGATGAGAGTTATGTGATAGAGGCAGTCTTAAAAGCAATACATTCAGCTCTGGAATTCAGGACCGTTGCCTATCTGGAGGTGGATCGAGCTGAGAACCTCCTCCACCTCAAGGCTCTAAAGGGCTATGAACTTCCGGGAGGGTTTTCTCTTCCATTAGATGGTGAAAAAGGCCTTACAGTAGCAGCAGCCCGCTCCGGCAAACCTTTATATGTCCCCGACGTGACAAAAGATCCTCGCTTTGTTCCAGGTCCCAGGGAACTTAAAACCCGTTCCGAAGTAGATATCCCCATCAAGGTGGGCGGTGAAGTCATAGGTGTGATAAACGTAGAAGATGAAAGAGTTGATGCCTTTAGTCCCGAAGACATCTCACTTCTCACAGCTATAACCGATTACATGAGCATTGCGCTTGAGAACATCAGGCTCTTCCGGAAGGAAAGAGAAGCTCGCTTTTTGGCTGAAACTCTCTCTGAGTTTGCTTTGAAACTCAGCTCAACCCTTGAGCTGGAAAACGTCCTGGATCTCATCTTAGAGGGCGTAAGTTCAATCGTATCAGGCGATGCTTTCAACGTTTTATTCTTAGAAGGTCAAAGAGTAAAGGTAATACGCGCCCGTGGGTATGAGAAATTCGGGGTAATGGAATTAGTAAAGGGGCTTACTTTGCCCTTATTCCCCAACCTGAAACGCATGATGGAAACTGGCCGGGCGATCCTTATCCCCGATACTGAAGCTGACCCTGAGTGGGTAAAGGTGCCAGGCTTTGAGTGGTTAAAATCTTACGTAGCTGCCCCGATCCGGTTTGGTTCCGAAACCATAGGATTTTTATGCGTAGATGGGACCCGCCCCGCCCAGTTTTCCCCTGAAGATGCCCGACGGCTTGAGGTCTTCGCTTCCGCTGCCGCTGTGGCCATTCGCAATGCTCGTCTCACTTCTGAACTTAAAGAATCCGAAACTCGTTACCGTCTCCTCAGTGAAGAATGGGAGCTTACTTTTAATGCTGTAACTGACGCTATCTTCACCGCGGATAGAAACTTTACCATTCTAAGGGCGAATGCTGCCACGGCTAAGCTTCTGGGATTCTCTTCGCCCGAAGAATTGATAGGCCTTAAATGTTATTCCCTCCTCCATGGGACTGAAAAACCTCCTGTATATTGCCCCTTCAACAGAATGGATTTGACTAAAAAGCCTGTAATAGAAGAGATTGAGGAGCCTTATCTCAAGCGAACTCTCTCCATTGGCCTTTTCCCCGTTTTTGATGAGCATGGAGAAATAATCTCCTTTGTCCACTCTGTAAGAGATGTTACAGAAGAAAAGGAACTTCGGGAACGCCTTTTCCAGGCTCAGAAGCTTGCTTCCTTGGGGGAATTAATTTCGGGGATAGCACATGAGCTTAACAATCCTTTGAGCTCGGTCTTGGCTCACGCTCAGCTTTTGAACATGGACCCCTCTATGCCTGAGAGAGCTCGCGAAAGTCTCAGGTGGATAGAAGAAGAGGCTCGCAGGGCTGCTAACATTGTTCAAAACCTCCTGGATTTTGCCCGGAAACGTCCTCCGAGGAAGGAGTTAGTTGATGTAAATGAACTTGTGCGCAAGACCCTTGCCCTGAGGGCTTATGAAATGCGGGTGGAGAACATAGAGGTAAAAACTGAATTTGCCTCCCTACCTCTCACTTCAGCTGACCCCCAACAGCTTCAGCAAGTTTTCCTTAACATCATTGTGAACGCGGAGCAAGCGATGTACGAAGCCCATAGAGGCGGGACTTTAACCGTTAGGACTTCTCTCACCCCTGAGAATTTCATCCGGATTGAGTTCTGCGATGATGGCCCCGGCATTCCTAAAGAGCATATGTCCCGTATCTTTGACCCATTTTTCACCACCAAAGAGAAAGGTACAGGGATGGGGCTTGCTATAGCTTATAATTTGGTGAAAGAACATGGGGGTAGAATATGGGCTCGCAATAATACTCCCGAGCCTGGGGTCACATTCTTTGTAGAGATCCCTGTGGAGGTTGGGGAAGAAGAGAAGTGGGCTGAGGAGCTTTTGAAGCAACTGGAAAAAGAACTACCTCCTGCTCGGGTTTTAATCGTTGAAGATGAAAAAGGCTTAATTACAGTGCTGGAAATTTACCTCCGCCAAGGAGGAATGGAGGTGCAATCGGTAACCGATGGGGAAAAGGCTTTTGAGGTGCTGAAAGAGCAGGATTTTGACCTCATAATTTCGGACGTGCGTTTACCAAAGCTCAGCGGTATGGCCCTCTACGAGGGAATCAAAGCCATCAAACCACACCTCGCTGACCGCTTTATTTTCATAACTGGAGATGTCATTACCCCGGCCACTGAATCTTTCCTTTATGCCAGCGGTTTGCCTTTCTTGACAAAACCTTTCACTATCCATCAGCTTAGGGAAGCGATAAAAAAGGTCCTTGAAAAGGGGGCTTTTAAATCATAATGGCTACAGGTCTGAAAGCTATAATACCCCGCTCAAATCTAATTTTGGGGAGGCCAAATTCATCAGTTGTGGGGTCTTCCACAGGGTACCCCAAGGGCCCCTCTGCTCCTCCTTTTTCATAGAGGTAGTAATCCCTTATAGGCCCCCAGAGAATGTAGGCTTTTGAGGTCCCATCTCTGAGCATTATGATAGATTTAAAAGCACCATCGGGCGTTTTGAAGTCTTGAACCCACCCGTTTCCCCAACGATGAACAGGGACCCCTCCACCGTTGTCAAAGGGCAAACCAAGGACTTTCTCCCCACCGTGCCTGAGGTAACATTCTACAATGGGCCAGTAGATGCGTCCGGAGGCATCTCTACCCACCTGTGGCGGGACATCCAGAAGCTCCGGGGTTCGGGATATATTAGCCCATTCTTGGAACCGATAATATATGGGTTTGCGAGCAAAGGTTCCCAATCCTGCCTGAGTGTAGAGACCCTTTGTGGTGCCAGGGAAATCTCTTAAGCAAAACCAGATAGCTGCTTCCACCCTTTCATCTTTAAGCAAAGTGTAAAAAGCTGCTGACATGGCTGCCGCTTGAAAATCGTCTCCTTGCTCCGATTCCCATCCGATTTCGGAAACATAAATGCGGGTTGAAGTGTTCTTGCCTTCGTAAATTGTTATACTATCCCAGATGGCATTGACGTAGGCCCGAAGTGTTTCCCGGATGTAATCAGCGCCTTTATCTCTGGTTTGGCCAATATAAGGGTGATAACCAACCCCGTCAAGGGGGTATGAGCCAAAGGCGCTTTTAACTTCTCCCCAGCCCAATTCCCTTATACCGTAATAGTACATCTGGCGCAGGTATGAGGCCCCAGTATCTGCTCCAGTTGGTAGATCATGGGCCAAGATAGGGCCAGAAATTATGCGCACATTGAAGGAGGGCTTGACGGCTAAGTAAACTTCTTTAAGGATTCGGGCCATCCAGTAAGGGTGAAAAAGGCTTGTGGTCCCACCAAACCAGTTGTTGGGCTCATTTATGAGCTCAAAAGCCCATACCCGGTCATGAAAGTGTTCCACGATGGCATAAAAATTTTCCACATACCTCCTGAGCCAATCCTCAGCCCCGGGACCTGGGGTCTTGCGGCGAAAGTTGTCCCCGGGTCCAGGCTTGACCGATTCCAGGCCAATAAGACCATATATAGCCACGTTTTTAGCCAGAAGTCCGTCCACTATGGCATCAAAGGTCTCAAACCACGTTTTTCCGCAGTAAAGGGAACGATCGGTGGGGGAATTCCACGGGCCGAGGAGGAAGTTGAGGCGAACCATGCTTGTTCCAGTTTCAGCTATTATTTGAGGGTTAGCCATTTGAGGGGCAGGGCAACCTGATGGCTCAAGGGGAGCATTTCCATCAATCCCAATTTTGGATGAGGGCTTAAGGACCATGTTCAGCACCTCCCATGATTTTACAGTAAACATCAAAGGTTCTGGATGCTACCGCTTTCTGAGTGAACTTTTCCAGCACCCTCTCGCGTCCTTTACGGGCCAAGGAGCGAAGCAGTTCTTCATCGGCCATGAGCTTGAGGATGGATTCCCGCAGGGCTTCTACATTTCCTTCGGGGAAAATTAACCCTGCATCCCCAATGACGTTGGGAATTTCCCCACAGGTGGAGCCTACCACGGGGACACCACAAGCCATAGCTTCTATCAAAACCCGCCCGAATTGCTCCTTCCAGTTAGGTTTAGTTATGGATGGCAATACGAGGAGGTCAAGCTGACGGTAAAATTCAGGGAGCTGGGAAGAGGGGAGGAAGGAGAAGAAGCGGGTACGCTGAGAGATTTTGAGATCAGAGGCAAGCTTCTCCAGTTCCCGGCGCTTCGGCCCTGTCCCAAGGATTAAAAGCTCCCACTCACCGCTAATGCCAGCCATAGCCTTAAGGAGTAGGTGTATTCCTTTTTCCTCCACGAGTCTACCAACGTAGCCCACAGTAAAAGGTCGTCCTCTTTCACGTTGATGACCGGGCTTAAAGGTTTCTTCGTCCACACCAAACTGCGGGATCAGGCTTATGTTTTTCCGGTAACCTTTTTTCCTCAGCACCTCTATAGCTTCCTGGTTTCCGGCAATGGCCCAGGAGGAATGGCGGTAATTGTATTGTTCAAACCACGAAAAGGGCGGTGGGTAACGGCGGTAAAGGTTCTGCCAGGTGAAGAAGAGGGTTTTCGCCCCAATCCCTCTGGCCAGAGCCATCGCCTGGAAAGTGGCCAGGTTATACGGTTCTTCGTCAATGTGAACCAGCTCAGGCTTAATATCCCACATGTAGAAGGGAAGGCGGAGGTAGAAATGGAGGTGGTAATTTCCGTTAAAAACGAGGTTATCCACGAGCAACCTGTAGCCTTCAGCCCCTTCTTCCAGAGGAAGAACTCCCCTTTCATCGCGCCAGTAACGAGGTACCACCAGGAACATCTCGGCCCCGAGTTTTGCCAATTCTTCCAGTTTCTTCCGGTAAGCCTTCAAAACGCAGGCTTTTGAAACCATCAGGACACGCATGCCGTTTCCTGGATGGCAAAAGTTTCCTCAAAAACTCCCCACATTCCTCTTTCATGTCCTTTGGATTCTTCCCGCAAGGCTACCAGGCGAGCAGGTGCAATGGTGTTGGAGAGAGGACATGGGCTGAGGGCAAAGACGCGAATGTAATTGTCGGTCAGGCCAGAGCAGAGGAAAAGTTCCCCGTGGCGTTCAGGCGTTTCCCAAAGGACTTCCATAACCCGGCCCAGGAAGCGGGATTGAAAGGCCATTTCGCTCTTCTGTCCTACTTCAGCTACGAGTTTTTCCCTTTCCTTTTTGACTTTCTCCGGGATCTGCCCTTTCATAATCGCAGCAGGGGTTCCGGGGCGAGGGGAATAAGGGAAAACGTGAATGCGGGCAAATTCCATTTTCTTTATAAACTCCAGGCTTTGGCGAAATTCCTCCCAAGTTTCCCCGGGGAAGCCCACCATCACGTCTGTGGTTACGGCCAGGTCCGGTATTAGCGAGCGAGCTTCTTCCACAAGTCTGGCATATTGGGCTGTGGTGTAGCGGCGCCCCATCCTCCTGAGGGTTTCGTCACACCCGCTCTGGAGCGGAAGGTGCAGGTGCCGGCAAAGCCTCCGATCCTGCCAGAGGGAGAAAAAGCCATGGGGTATATCCCAGGGCTCTATGGAGGAAAGCCTGAGCCTCTGGATTGGGGTTTCTTCCAGGATTGCCTTTACAAGGCTTGCCAGGTCAACCCCCAGATCCCGGCCATATCCTCCGAGGTGGATTCCGGTTAAAACCACTTCTTTGTATCCCACTTCAGCCAGCTTCTTTATTTCCTCCACCACTTCTAAGATGGGTCGGCTCCTTTCTCTCCCTCTTGCTATCCGGATGATGCAATAAGTGCAATGATTATCACAACCGTCCTGAACTTTTACAAAAGCTCTTGTATTACCCGGGGAGGGGGGTAAGGGGTAAGCCCATAGTGCTCTTGCCCCCACCAGAAGCTGGGGTAAAAGTTCTTTTTCAGCGTTCCTTACCACAAGGCTGACCCCTTCAATTGAAGCGACTTCTTCCTGAGCAATTTCAGCGTAGCACCCTGTGACCACTATCCTGGCCGTTGGGTTCAGGCGATGCATTTTCCTTATAAGCTGGCGGGATTTGTGAGTGGCAATCCCGGTAACGGTGCAGGTATTAATCACAATGAAGTCAGCCTCTTCCGGGGAAGAGGCAAGTTCATGGCCTAAAGCTATTACCTCCCTCTCCCAGGTCTCCTGCTCACTCCTGTTAACTTTGCATCCCAGGAAAGTGAAATAAATCTTCATCTGCCTTTAACCCTCTTTACGAACCGCTCCATCCTCTCCAAAGCCTCTTCTATTTTTTCGTAAGCTGTAGCATAAGAGCAGCGGACGAACCCTTCTCCACATGCTCCAAAGGCATTGCCGGGCACTACTGCAACTTTTTCTTCATAAAGGAGCCTTTCCGAGAACTCCTCGGAACTCAGCCCGGTGGATTTTATAGAGGGGAAAGCATAAAAAGCACCTTTAGGTTCAAAGCACTCAAGCCCAATATCATTCAGCCCCTTAACTATGAGGCGTCGGCGGCGGTCATATTCCGTTACCATCCGACGCACATGTTCTTCGCCGCTCCGGAGAGCCTCAAGGGCTGCTACCTGCGCTGTGGTCGGTGCGCACATTATAGCATACTGATGGATCTTGCGGATCTGGGCCATTATATTGGCTGGAGCGCAAGCGTAACCTATCCTCCACCCTGTCATGGCATAGGATTTGGAGAAGCCTCCCAGGAGGATGGTTCTCTCTTTCATCCCTGGCAGGGAAGCAAAGCAGGTATGCTCAACACCGTATACAAGGCGGTCGTAAATCTCGTCAGAAATCACCAAGAGGTCATACTTCTCGGCCAAAGAGGCAATTTCCATAAGCTTATCCCGACTCATGACCGCCCCTGTGGGGTTATTGGGATATCCGAGGAGAACCGCTTTTGTACTAGGGGTTACTTTTTCTTCAATCTGATCAGCTGAGACTTCAAAATTGTCTTCCAGCTTGGTTTCCACTATCACTGGGGTTCCTCCAGCGAAGATGACCGCCGGTTTGTAAGCGACGAAGCATGGCTCTATCACAATTACCTCTTCCCCCGGTTCTACTGTAGCCAAGAGGGAGATGTGCAGGGCTTCCGAGACCCCAACCGTTATCAGGATTTCCGTTTCCGGGTCATAGATCACGCCGTAAAGTTTTTTAAGGTGCTGTGAAAGGGCCTCCCGCAATTCCAAGATGCCGGAATTTGAAGTATAATGGGTTTCGCCGCGGCGCAGGGATTCTATCCCGGCTTCAATTATAGGCTCCGGCGTTACGAAGTCAGGCTCTCCTATGCCCAACGAAATGACATCCTCCATAGTAGCGGCGATGTCAAAGAACCGCCTTATGCCCGATGGAGGTATTTCCCTGATGCGTTTGGCCGTAAAGTCCCTCATCTCCTTACCTCCTTCTGGTTTATCTGAAGAGCCAATCTTTCAAGATCTTGAACACTGGTTCCAGCTCCCGTGGAGCACTCTCTGGATACACAGTAAGAGTGCGTATTTTGTCACCATCCCAGGCGTAAAGGGTATAAGCGAAGCCATCAGGTATTGGGGTTCCCAGTTCCTGGCCCAGGAGGGGACGAATCCGCCTCAAAACTTCTTCAAGCTCTTTCCTTTCCACCTTTAAACGTGCATGCTGGTTTGTCTTACGGTCCAGATAGAGGGCGTAGCCATCCTTCGCTATGAGGATTTCCCGGTTGAACCCTATTATCCCTCCTTTCAATCGGACTCGCAGGATGACGTTTTTGGGAAGGCCTTCTACTTCCTGACCTTCCTGCACTTCAATGTAAGGCTGACCTGCAGGATTTATTTTTACTTTTGCCCTGAGCAGGAAAAGACGTTCTGTCTCCTGGGGGGAAAATCCGAGGTCTATCCAGGGTGTTGAGTATATAGCACCGGTAATATCGGCAAAGGCCACATCGCTCCTGGTCACAGGCGGGCCAGTTCCCGTTTCCCCGAAAAGGTCAAACCAGCGATAATAGGCAAGAAGCTTTACTTCTTTGCTTTCCCAGGCCTTCGGATCTTTCAGGATTTCCCCGATGGTGGTAACACCTCTCCATAGAGAGGGCTCTGGGGTTACTCCTGCACAGGCAATGACCATGAATAGCAACCCTGTGAGTTTAAATTTCCTGAACAAGCCACTCATCGTAATTTTCCCAATAAAGGAGTAGGAAACGTTTACCGCAAGCTTTAACTTTGAAAATAGGCCCTTCAGGAGCTAAAAATTGCCCTTCCACAACCTCTATCTCATACCTTTGATCCTCTACGGAAAAGGCCCTTGGCTCCTGAGGGTACTTGTAGCCGGCATAGCACTCTACTTTACAAGGTTTCCAGTTCAAAGGTTCCCACATTGACCTGGGAGGAATCGCCCACGTTCAGTTGCTGGTAAATCCCCTGGTAAGTGACCTCGGCGCCTATGAGGGAGAAAGCCAGGACAGCTCTCTCTATGTAAGCTCCCTCGTTAATTATGGAATCGCGGATTATGGATTCCTCCACCACTACCCTCTCAGCTATGGACACATAGGGTCCTATGATGGAACGAGATATTCTGGCGGTCGGAGCAATGTAAACCGGTGGGATAATTATAGAACCCTCGGTTGGGGGGTAAGTGCTTCCCATCTTCTCCAGGAGGTAGCGGTTGGTGTCCAGGAGGGTTTCCGGTTTGCCGCAATCCTTCCATACTTTTACCGGACGAGTGATAAAGCGAGCTCCCTGGTCTATCATAATCTGGAGGGCATCAGCCAGATAAAATTCTCCTTTAAGCTGGATGTTACGGGCCATCTGTTCCTCTATGCACCTTACAAGCCACTCGGCATCTTTTATGTAGTAAAGTCCTATTACAGCCAGCCTGTTTTCCTTAGTGGAAGGTTTTTCTATAATCCTGGTCACATAACCATCCTTAACCTCTGCCACCCCGAAGCGCCTTGGGTCTTCCACCTCTTTGACGAAGAAGACCCCATCAGCTTCCAGATCCCCAAAGCCTGAAAGGTCTGCCTCGGCAATGGTATCGGAGTAAGTTATGAGGATGGGTCCATGCAGGCGTTCCCTGGCCAACCAAAGGGCATGGGATTGACCTTTTAGTTCCTTTTGTTCAAAGTAACTGGTTTTGGGAAGCTGGTAGTTGGATTCAATGTACTCCTGAATTTTATCCCCCAGATGGCCCACGATGAAGATATACTCCTCAACTTCAAGGCCTCTGAACTGATCCAATATATGTCCTATAATAGGCTTGCCGGCCACTACCACGAGGGGTTTGGGGCGGGTGTGAGTATGCGGCCTCAAACGTGTCCCTAACCCTGCCAGGGGTATAACCACCTTCATGGGTTTGTCCTCCCAGAGAACGAGCTGAAACCGGGAAAAGTATACAGTAAATTTTCAGCCCTGTCAAAGATTTCATTCGGTTCGTCACTCCACCTAAGAAGGTTTTTGACAAGGGAGCTTTTGTGTGCTATAATTTAATAAACAATACAAAGGGGCCGCGAAGCCCCTGGGCCATTCCAGGCTCAGGGGCTTTTAATTTTTAGAAGGAGGTGAGACGATGCGCACTCCCGAAGAAATTTTGCAATGCATCAAAGAAGAGGGCATAAAATTCATAGTACTGCAATTTACCGATATCATGGGCTCGGTGAAAAGCGCCACCATACCTGCCCAACGCCTTGAAGAAGTCCTTGAGCACGGAATATGGTTTGATGGTTCATCAGTGGAAGGTTTTGCCCGCATATACGAGAGCGATATGCTCCTTATGCCCGATTTGAACACTTTCTGCATCCTACCCTGGGAACCAGAGAATATGCGCAAGGCTCGCCTTATATGCGATGTTTATACCCCGGACTATAAGCCTTTTGAGGGTGACCCCCGTTATATCCTCAAAAGAGCTCTCCAGAAAGCCAGAGATATGGGCTATATCTACAACGTGGGTGCTGAGCTTGAGTTCTTCCTCTTCAAAATTAACGAAGTCCCCAGGCCCCAGCCAGTGCCTCACGATGTCGGAAGCTATTTTGATTTCTCCCCAAGGGACCAGGCAGCGGTGGTCCGATCGGAGATTATTTCTTTCCTTCAAGCCATGGGCATTGATATGGAAATGGACCACCATGAGGTGGCCCCTGGACAACATGAGGTAGATATCCGCTACTCCGATGCTCTCACTGCTGCCGATAGTGTGATAACTACCAAATATGTGATAAAAGCAGTGGCTCAGGCCCATAACCTCCATGCTTCCTTTATGCCTAAACCTGTATTCGGGATAAACGGCTCAGGAATGCACACGCATCAGAGCCTCTTCTCTTTGGATGGGCGCAATGCTTTCCACGATCCAAACGATAAATATGGGCTTTCAAAGCTGGCATATCACTTCATAGCGGGACAGCTGGAGCATGCGAGGGCATTCTCTGCGGTAGTAGCTCCTACCGTTAACTCATATAAGCGGCTTGTCCCCGGCTATGAAGCACCTGTTTATATATGCTGGGGCAGGATAAACCGTTCAGCCCTCATAAGAGTTCCTGCTTTCCCCCAGGGTAAAGAGAAATCCACAAGGATAGAGCTACGTTGTCCTGATCCCAGCTGCAATCCATACCTCGCTTTTGCCGTTATGCTTCATGCCGGCCTTGATGGGATTGAAAGGAAGCTGGAACCACCAGATCCCGTTGAGGAGGACGTTTACCATTTTGATGATGCTCGCCTTAAGGAGCTTTATATCCGAACCCTCCCGGGTTCCCTGGCTGAAGCTCTGGCTGAGATGGAAAAGAGTGAACTATTGAGAAAAGCCCTGGGTGAGCATACATTCCGGCGATTTCTGGAAGCAAAACGCAAGGAATGGGATGAATACCGGATAAGGGTGACCGATTGGGAGTTAAACAGATATTTTCTGACCCTTTAAACTAGGGGGTGATGGGGATGAAAGCTTACACTAAATATCTCACGTTCAACACCCCTCGCCGGACAGAACTTGTTCACATAACTCCTCAGGTTGAGGAAGCAGTGAGAGAAAGCGGAATAAAAGAAGGCTTTGTGCTTGTTTCAGCCATGCATATTACTGCCGGAGTTATTGTTAATGATGATGAAGAGGGCTTCTTCCAGGATTTCTGGGAGTTAATGGACAAACTTATCCCTTACCGCCGTGACTACCACCACAATGCTTCCGGTGAGGACAATGGCGATGCCCACCTTCGCTCCACTCTTGTGCACCATCAGGTCATAGTTCCTGTGACTAACGGCCGGTTGGACCTGGGTCCATGGCAACGTATATTTTATGCTGAGTTTGATGGCAGACGCCCGAAAAGGCTTGTAATTAAAGTGCTTGGGGAATGATGGTTGGATGTCTTTATCTTGCCCCTGGGCCCTTAGTTTCCCCCCACCCTCGTGGGCTCAGGGTTTGCCGTGGTTTTGGGTCCCACTCGTAGGCCG
>CAZZMI010000026.1:0-25779 GCA_964655275.1 uncultured Anaerolineae bacterium
AACCCCTCCCCCCTAACAAGTCTTGAGGGGCATATTCCCCAAGCCCTCTGCCAGGAGGGTGTGTCCCTCGGCTCACTCTTTAACATTAAATGCCCTGTACCCTGGCTTTTGTGCGCAAGGGAAGCCCCCAAAGCTTTATAAACCCTACCGCAGCTTTGTGGTCAAAAGCATCGGCTTTGTCATAGGTGGCAAGGTTATAATCGTAAAGCGAGTAAGGAGAGCGAACGCCTACAACTCGCGCTACACCTTTCTCCAGCTTAACCCTTACCGTGCCCGTGACCACTTTCTGGACCTCATCCACATAAGCATCCAGGGCTTTCTTCAGCGGCGAGAACCATAAACCATTGTAAACAAGGTCCGCATAAGTCATGGCTACCTGGGCATTGAACCTCAGGACCTCTTTGGTGAGGGTCATTTTCTCCAGTTTGCGGTGAGCTTCAAAGAGAACCACAGCGGCGGGGGCTTCATAAACTTCACGGGACTTTATCCCCACAAGCCTGTTCTCAATATGGTCTATGCGTCCGACCCCATATTCCCCTGCTATCTGGTTTAGCTGGCTCACAAGCTCAGCCCCTGAGAGCCTTTCGCCGTCCAAAGCCACGGGTATACCTTCCTCAAAGTCAATCTGGATGTAGCGAGGTTTAGAGGGAGCAGTTTCGGGTGGCTTGGTCCATTCAAAAACTTCTTCCGGTGGCTCCTGCCAGGGATCTTCCAGGACCCCGCATTCTATGCTTCGGCCCCAGAGGTTGGCATCTATACTGTAAGGGCTATTAAGGGTGGCTGGTACCGGTATTCCGTGTTTATGGGCGTATTCAATTTCCTCTTCCCTGGTCATCCCCCATTCCCTTACCGGGGCTATTACTTCCAGATCGGGGGCAAGGGCTCCTGTGGAAACATCAAACCGGACCTGGTCATTGCCCTTGCCAGTGCACCCATGGGCTACAGCTGTGGCACCCTCTTCCCTGGCCACTTTTACCAGGTATTTCACAATAAGAGGGCGCGCCAGGGCAGTGGACAGAAGGTAATCTCCTTCATATATGGCGCCAGCCTTGAGGGCCGGGAAAACGAAATCTTTTACAAATTCTTCCCTGGCGTCCACCGTTATTGCTTTTATGGCTCCAATAGCGAGAGCCTTGCGGCGGATAGCCTCAATGTCTTTTTCTTGACCTATATCCACGGTGAGAGCAATTACTTCGGCGTTGTATTTTTCTTTGAGCCAGTGGATAGAGACAGATGTGTCAAGGCCACCTGAGTAAGCCAATACTATCTTTTTCATGGCTGACCTCCTTTGCAAAATATAACCATGGCTCCTTTTTCTACCCCGTGGGCCCGGATTTGCCCCCTTTCAAAAGCTCTGGGGACCTCCCCAGAACCCCGGGTTGGGGCTTTGCCCCCTTCACAGAGGCCTTAGGTTTTCCCGCCCTTTGAAAGCATTTCCCGGGCTTCAAGGATCTGGGCTTTGACTTGTTCAGGGGATGTGCAACCAGGGGCGTTCCTTGCCTTCACAGAGGCTTCGGCACTGAAGCGCTCCAGGACATCCTGCCCAAACAGTTCAGAAAAGCTTCGCAGCTCCTCCAGGCTCAGATCTCTGAGCTCTTTACCTTTTTCCCGGCAATAACTCGTTATTTCCCTCACTACTTCGTGGGCCCGGCGAAAAGGCATACCTTTAGTCACAAGGTATTCCGCCAGGTCCGTAGCCATAAGGAAGCCCCCTTCGGCTTCCGACCTCATCCTTTCAGCCCTCACTTTGATAGAGCGGAGCATAGGTTCCAGCACTTCAAGACAAGCCAGAACCGTTTCCACCGCATCAAATAGGCCTTCTTTATCTTCCTGAAGGTCCCGGTTGTAAGCCAGAGGAAGACCTTTGAGGACCGTAAGAAGGGCTATGAGGTGACCAAATACCCTGCCGGATTTAGCCCTTATCAGCTCCGCTACATCAGCGTTCCTCTTTTGAGGCATCATGCTGGAGCCGGTAGTAAAAGGATCAGCCAATTCTATGAAGCCGAATTCCCGGGTGGACCAGAGGATGAGTTCTTCCGAAAGGCGAGAGAGGTGGACCATGAGGATTGAGCAGGCGGACAGGAATTCCAAGATGAAATCCCGGTCGCTGACGGCATCCATGCTGTTGTGGAAACTTCGGGAGAAGCCCAGTTCCCGCGAAACATATTCGGGGTCAAGGGGCAAGGTGCTGCCGGCTAATGCTCCTGCCCCCAGCGGACATTCATCAGCTCGCTTGAGGGCATCGGAAAATCGGCCCTTGTCCCTTTCTAACATCCAGAAATAGGCCATGATGTGGTGGGAAAAGAGAACAGGCTGAGCCCTTTGAAGGTGAGTGTATCCGGGCATCACTACATCCAGGTGACTTTCAGCTAAGTCAAGGATGGCTTCCTGCACTCTGGTTATAGACTCGCATATCTGCCCTGTAACCCTTTTTATGTAAAGGCGCATATCAAGAGCGATCTGGTCATTCCGGCTCCGGCCAGTGTGGAGTTTGGCCCCCACATCCCCAATCCTTTCCATGAGGGTAGCTTCTATATTGAGGTGAACATCCTCATATTCCTCCCGCCATTTGAATTCCCCGCTCTCAATTTCATCGCGAATTTTTCCCAATTCCCGGATAATAGCTTCGGCCTCCTGAGGGAGGATCAGGCCCTGCCGAGCTAACATCTTGACGTGGACTATGCTTCCCAGGATATCTTCCCGGTAAAGTTTTCGGTCAAAATTTAAGGAAGCGGTAAACTTCCTCACCAGCTCCGATTCAATCCACGGCTTCATTTTTACGCCCTCCCAGAATTCCTTCCAGGACTTTTTCCCAAACTCTGATGGCTTTAAGGTAATCGTCAATCTCAATATGTTCCCAGGGGGTATGATCCAGGGAAGAATCGCCAGGGCCATAAGCCAGGATCGGGCAACCCCAGGATCGCCCTGCTAAGTTCATGTCAGATGTGCCAGTTTTGAGCTTGAAGCGAGGTTTCCCTCCTTCTGCCCGGATGGCTTTCAGGAAAGTCTTTACAAGTGCTGTGTTGCGTTCGGCCACAAAGGCCTCTTCTTCGCCCGAAAATTCCAGCTTCGCCTCTCCAGCTAAAGAGAGGGCCAGGTTAGCCACTGAAGCGGGCTTGATGCCGGGAGGAAGCCGCAGTCCAACCTTCATCTCGGCAAAGGTGCAAAAATCTTCCTCCCCGGAGCAGATTTCCAGCAAGGAAAGGTTTATGGCCCCATTGAAGCATTCGGCCCGGGCTTTAAACTCTTGCCAGAAGCGAATTGCTTCCTCCGGTGCATTGATGGAAGGGGCTGCAGTGTGAAACTTCGGCTTAGAAATGGTGTAGTGGATGATGAGACGGCCTTTGTATCCTAAAGTTATGCCTTCCCAGTGGCTTGGCTCTCCAACCACTGCATAGCGCGGGTTAAAACAGGGGATTATATGTTTTGCCCCGATGCTTTCAGCTTCCTCTCCCACCGCCCCGACGAAGACCACCGCTTTTTTGGGCTTTACCCTTATTAAGGCTACCAAAAAAGCGGCTAAAGGGCCCTTTGCATCCACTGCTCCTCGGCCAAAAATTTTCCCCCCTTCCTCCCGAACTGTGATGAACCCTGGGACTGTATCTATGTGGCCAAGGAAAAGGAGTTCGGGCTCAGAAGGGACAGGGCTTAAAGGAGAGGCTATGACGTTGCCTACATGATCAACGAAAGCATTAAAGCCCAGTTCCTTAAGCCTTTTGACCAGGTAAGCAGCCAGATCTGCCTCTTTACCCGAAGGCGAGTAAATGTTCAGGAGTTCCTTGAGAAATTCTACGGCTTCCTCATCGTTCATGAGAGCACCTCTTCAACAGCTTCTGCCACTTTGTCCAGCTCCTCCCTGGTGATAACGAGAGGGGGGAGGAAACGGATTACTGTAGGACCAGCGAATAGGGCAAGGACCCCTTTGGCTGCCAGAGCTTCAAGGTAAGGGGCAGCCTCTTTCTTGAGCTCTACCCCCACCATTAGGCCCAAACCTCTCACTTCCCGGATTAAAGGGGAATTTATCTGGCGCAGTCGGCCGAGAAAGTAATCGCCAAGCTCCGCTGCCCGGCCCGGGAGCTCATGTTCTTCAAGGTAGCGAATGGCGGCAAGAGCTGCGGCACAAGCCAGAGGGTTCCCTCCAAAGGTGGAACCATGCAAACGTTTTGGCATTTCCCCGAGTTTTTCGTGGATCATCACCGCTCCGAAGGGCACACCTCCTCCAAGCCCCTTCGCCACGCACATTAAATCGGGCTCAAGGCCGTAATGCTCGCACGCAAACATCTTCCCCGTCCGCCCAAACCCTGTCTGGACTTCGTCCAGGATGAAGAGGGCACCGTTGCGGCGGCAAATATCCTGGACCCCTCGCAGGTATTCCCCTTTCCCGGGGATTACTCCCCCTTCACCCTGGACCACTTCCAAGATAACTCCGGCAGTCTCCTGATTCACGGCTTTTTCCATTGCCTCAAGGTTGTTGAAGGGCACAAAACTGAATCCCGGCACCAGGGGTTCAAAAGGCTCCCGATACTCCCTGCGCCAAGTGGCCGATAGGGCACCAAAGGTGCGGCCGTGGAAGCTACGCATCGCTGCCACAAAGTTCTTGCGGCCAGTGATTAGCCGCGCAATCTTCAAAGCCCCTTCCACGGCTTCCGTCCCGGAATTGCACAGGAAAGCCCTCTTCAAACCCGGTGGGGATATCCTGGCCAGAGTGGCCAGAAGCTCAGCCCGGACATCGTTGTAGAAGATTTCAGAGCAGGTTATGAGACGGGAGGCCTGGCGAGCTATGGCTTCAGCCACGTAAGGGTTAGCGTGCCCTACATTAGCCACTCCATGGCCTGAAGTGCAATCAATGTATTCCCTCCCTTCTATATCCCATACCCTCGCTCCTTCGCCTCGCACCAGAACTATAGGCTGTTTCCTGTAAAATCCACTTGTATGAGCATTCTCCAGAGCGATGTAATCCATGTTTCATCCTCCTTGCTTTATGAAAGTTCCGCACCCTTCAAGGGCTCTGCGGATGGGTTTTTCAACCCGGCCATCGGCCAATATTACCAGGGGCACCCCGTAACTGATGGCTTCCATTGCGCCAAGAAGCTTCTTCTTCATCCGCCCGCGGGCGTAAAGTTCCAGGTAATCCCCAATTTTGTGCCCGGGTATTTCGGTTATGAGGGTGGACTCATCAGGGAAAGCTGCCAAAAGGCCGGGCACACCTGAAAGGATCAAAAGAGCTTCAGCCCCCAGTGCTCCAGCTACTGCTGCTGCAACCCTATCCCCATCCACGTTGAGGGCTTCCCCCTCATCGCTCAAAGCTATGGGAGCAATCACAGGGGTATATCCGTGGTCAAGGAGGAGTCGAAGCAATACCGCATTCACAGCCTTCACAGTTCCGCCGTAATCCCCCTTGAGCACTTTCCTCTTGTTCCCTTCCTGGGCAATTATCACTCCTTTCCTTTCCCCCTGTATTAATCTCCCATCCAGTCCCGAAAGGCCTATAGCGTTAACCCCGAGCTTCTGGAGCCTTTCCACCACCAGCTTGTTGACCCTCCCAGCTACCACCATGGTGAAAATCTCCATGGTCTCGCGGTCGGTATAACGACACTGGAAGCCTGAGGGGGTAGTAATAAAGATGGGAGGCTTGCCCAGTTTTTCTGAGATTAAATCCATCTCCCGTGAACCGCCGTGGACTACCACAACTTTATGGCCATTCTGAACCATGTAGGCCACATCGGAGCAAAAGGCCTCCAGGTTAAGGCTACCATTCCCACCGAATTTAACCACCAGCATCTCTAAACCTCCTTTAGACGGGATGGAGGCCCGGGAAATCCAGGCCCATGGTCTCAGGGAAGCCCAGCATGAGATTGGCACATTGGAGGGCATTGCCGGCAGAGCCTTTCATCAGGTTATCAATGGCGCTCATCAGTATCACCCGGTTTGTCCCCTCCTCGGAAGCAAAACCTATATCGCAGTAATTGGAACCGGCCAAAACTTTGGGATCGGGGTAACGGTGTATACCGTATTTCGCTGAGACCAGGCGGATAAAAGGTTCAGTCCCGTAGTCTTCCCGGTATATCTTCCACAAATCCTTGTCGGTCATAGGCTCTTTCAGGAAGCAGTGGCAGGTAGCCAGCGCCCCCCTCACTGCATCTACCGATGTCACGGTAAAATGGATCTGAGGCTTCTCCCCAAAGTTGAGCTCTTGAAGCAACTCTGCCAGATGGCGATGAGAGGCAGGAGCATAGGGGCGTATCACCCCTGACCTCTCCGGGTGATGGGAAGCCTGGGTTGGCTTGCTTCCCCCTTCTGATGAGCCAACTTTGACGTCTACAACAGCCTTTTCCACCAGCTTCCTCCGGTAGAGGGGGTAAAGGGCCAGGATGGAGCAGGCAGCATTGCACCCGACTCCACTGACATAGCGGGCGGAGCTTATCTCCTTGCGGTGAAGTTCGGGCAAACCATAAACGAAAAGGGGAAGCCAGTGGGGAGCCGGATGCTCCAATCCATACCATCGCTGATAATCCTCTGGGTCCTTCAGGCGGAAATCGGCCGATAGATCCACAATGTAAGGGGCAAGGGAAGAAAAATGATCAATCTGATACATGGTCTGGCCATGGGGCAGAGCGAGGAAAAGGAAATCGCAAGGTTCCAGGTCCTCAACCCGGGAGAAGCGCAGCTCCGTGCGACCCCGAAGGTTAGGGTGGACAAAGTGGACAGGCTTGCCAGCCCAGGTTTCGGATGTGACCTGCTTTACCTTAAATTTGGGGTGGCTTAGAAGCAGTCGGAGCAACTCCCCACCAGCGTATCCAGAAGCACCGACTATTGAAGCGCTGACCATTTTACCCTCCTTGCAGGAAATAGTCCACAATTTTCCCGGGGATATCCACTTTTACCGCTCTCAGGGCCCCGTGGAACTCCGGGGTATGGTTCACTTCATTGACCACAAGCCCTTCCGGGGTTTCAAAAATGTCCAGGGCCAGAATTCCACCCCCAATAGCTCTGGCGGCTTTGATGCTCAACTCCTCCAGCTCTGACGTTAAAGGACAAGGCTCCGTGAAAGCACCGCGGGCAGTGTTGGTTATCCAGTGGGGCGAATACCGGTAGACGGCATAAATTACTTCTTCACCAATCACCATAACCCTGATGTCCCGCCCCGGCTTTTCCACATAGGGCTGGATGTAGAAGACGGAGCTTAACTCTTCGCCCATGTAAAAACGGTGCTCAAGGATGCTGCGGGCGTCCTCAGGGTCATCAACCCTGGCTAAGAGCCTCCCCCAGGAGCCATTGACAGGTTTTATCACTGCTGGATACCCTATTTTTTCCAGGGCCTCCAGAGCTGCCTGGGGAGAAAAGGCCAGGGCTACAGGTAAAGTGGGTATCCCCTTATCCAGAAGAGTTTGTGAGGTCAAAAGCTTATCTCCAGCCAGACGGATAACCGCATGGGTGTTTACAGTCTTTACCCCCTGACCTTCCAGGAGCCGGGAGCCGTAGTAAGCTTCCCGGTGACTTATGCACCGGACGAGAACTCGCTCAAAGCCCTGCGCCCTGTCAAGGTCAAAGACCAAATGCCGGGTGTCAACCTTTTCAAAAGGCACTTTCCGCTGGGCAAGGGCTTCAAAGATGAGCTTTTCTTCAAGCCTTACCCTGGAGAAAAGGACCCCTATCTTCCCCCTTTCATAGTTCTCCTCCAGCTACTTTTTTCACGTAATCAATCATCCTGGCCGGGATATCTACCCCTGTAGGTTCTATGCTGTTGCGGAACTCCGGGGTGTGGTTGACCTCGCTCACCAGAAGCCTTCCATCGGGGCTTTCCAGGATGTCCACAGCCAGGATTCCCCCTCCCACCGCTTCGGCTGCAGCCCTGGCAATACGGTCAAGTTCCGGGGTTACAGGGCATGGAGAAGCTTTTGCTCCCCTTGCGGTGTTGGTAATCCAGTGGGGAGAATTGCGGTAAATAGCGGCAATGGTTTCATTTCCCACCACAAAAGCCCTTATGTCCCTCCCGGGCTTTTCAATGTACTCCTGTATGTAGAAGACCGAGTGAACATAGCCTCCCAGGGTTTTCTTGTGCTCCAGGATAGCTTCAGCTGCATCCCTGTCGTTCACCTTGGCCAGAAGCCTTCCCCAGGAGCCGTGGAGGGGCTTCAGAACCACAGGGTAACCCATGGCTTCAATAGCTTGGAGGGCTGTCTCGGGGGCGAAGGCCACCAGGGTATGAAGTGTTGGCACTCCGCGTTCCAGAAGGGCAAGAGAGGTCAGGAGTTTGTCCCCACACACATTGATAACCTGGTGGGAGTTTATTACCTTCACCCCCTGGCTTTCCAGAACCCTGGAAGCATAAAAGGCTTGAGTGTGGCTTACGCAGCGTATCAATACTGCATCAAAGCCCTGGAAATGTCTGCAGGAGAGGAGAAAAGGAACGCTTTCCACGTCTATTTTCTCGTAATTAACTCCGGCCTTTTCCAGGGCCTGGAACAGAAGTTTCTCCTCCACCCGGATGCGGGAGACCAGCACCCCGATTCTCATTTCCCCTCCTTATTCCCCCCAATCTTCTTCCACCTGAGGGGCTACTTCCAGGGTTGGTGGGTCAAGGCTTATCACTTCCAGCTCTATTCCGCAGTCGGGGCAAGTTATAATTTCTCCCACCTCGGTTCCGGGCGGGAGGTTTATTGTAGCTCCGCATTCAGGGCACTCAGCCATGGCACACCTCCTAAAGTGGGATATAAAAAAGGCCGGCCCCCCTTTTGTATCCGGAGGGCCGGCCCTCTGTTCCCTTAACTGTAGTTAAACTTCAACCCGAAATTAGACAAATGGCCCTGATAGACCCTCCGGAGGCAGGGGCCTGCCCACGCTTAGCGCGCTTTCTAGCCCGAAGGTCTACCAGGACCACTAAGTTCAAGACTTTTCTCCTTTACAGGTTTTTTCAAAATATACCACGAAGTTCCTCGTTTGTCAAATTTTGAGCTTGAGGTAAAGCCCGCATAGTTAGGTTCCCACGAAAGAGCAAACCGCTAACACTGGCGCCCAGCCCACGGGTTATCTTAATAATCCCGGGATAAAAGGTGGATATTGCCAATACGCACATTAGTCAGCCCGGCAGAAAGAGCTGCTTCCTCACATTCTTTCGCATGGCGGTAAGAAGTGCAGGGGAGGTCCCACATGTAGAACTGAGGGTAAAAGGCCAGGAGGGCGTAAGGGATTGAAGGATTTAAGGAAGCAATATAGCGAGCTATCTTCCCTACTTCCTCCGCATCTACATATCCAGGCACCAGCAAGGTGCTTACCACCACCAGTGGAGGATCTGGCCTTTCAGGGATTCGCCTGGCTGCCCTGGCTAAGTTCTCAAGGGTCCGCCTGTTGCTTGAGCCGGTAAGGGCTATGTGGAGATTTTCATCCCAGGCTTTTACGTCAAACTTTATACACCCACCTGATTGCAGGGAAAGCTCCACCGCCTGGTCCAGGAGGGCGGGATGCATGGAACCGTTGGTTTCCCAGCAAATCCTCACCCCCTTCTCCGCCAACTTCCTGGAAGCAGCCAGAGCATGAGGCATCTGAGAAGCCGGATCTCCACCGAAGTAGCAAACACAGAAGGTGAGAGGGTTAGCCAGAGAAGCCAGATCTTCCGCCGAAATGCTCCTTTCTTTTACCGGCGACATATTCCGGAAGTGCCAGTTCTGACAGAAAAGGCAATTGTAAGTGCAGCTTCCGTAAAAAACTGCCAGATTGTGGTAACCATATTTAGTATGCCCCGGGCAAACCCAATCGGCTACGCAGTTGGTGGGGAGGGGATCGCGATACCAGTGAAGCATGCCCTTTGAGGGGGTTCCAGCAAGGGAAATGAGTTTACCTTCCCTGTTCTCCCTGAGCCCACAAAATCCCCTTCCCCCCGGAGGTATCACGCATTCATTGGCGCAAAGAGTGCACCTGAGGCCAGATGGGTCCTTAGGGGGAGCAGGAGGGAGCCGAAACTGAAGCCTGGTTTCAGCGTGGTTCTGGAGTATAAGAGGCAAAGTTTCATCGGGGTGGTTACGTATGCAATCGGCGCAAAAGCCTATGGCCGAAGCTATTAATATGGAGCGCCCCCCGCACCGGAGACATTCTTTAAGACCTGTTTTCCTCATTTCCGCACCTTTCCGCCACTTTTATTAAATTAGCCTTAAGGTAAGGGATTTCCCTCTCCAGGGTCCGAATGAGCTCGTTCATACGGGCTCTGCGGGTTTCAGAGGCCCGAGGGCAGCGATTTTGCTCCACCATGAGGCCAGCCTGGCGGGCAAAGTTCATTATCTCTTTTTCCTCAAGATAATAAAGGGGGCGGATAATCGTAAGGAGTCCGTCAAACATGGGGACTTTCGGCTTAAGGCCTTCCGGTTTACCATGGAAGAAGAGGTTAAGGAGCAAAGTAGCGGCCACATCATCAGCGTGGTGAGCGAAAGCTATTTTGGTGTATCCCAGCCGGTAAGCAGTGAGAAAGAGGGCTTTCCGACGATTCCACGAGCACCAGAAGCAATTTAATGGGTCCTCTCCCGGTTTTGACCCCTCTTTAAGGTCTATATGCTCAAAAACATAAGGTATCCCCTCCCGCTGGAAAATCCTTTCCAGCACCTCCTTTGGAACTCCGAAACCATAATTGTTTTGGATGTTTATGGCGATCAAGTCGTAGTGCTGGGGGGAGAAAAATCGCCTCCAGTGAAGTAAATGAAGAAGGACAAGGCTATCCTTCCCCCCGGAAACAGCTACAGCTATTTTGTCTCCTTCTCCTATAAGATTGTGGTCGCGAATGGCCCTGTTAACTTTTTTCAGGAGGAAGTAAACCCTTCTGCGTATTTCAGGCGAGTTTAAAAGGCTCCCCTCTGTTACCTTCATGTTTTTCTGAGAAAATGATAACACAAGTTTCTGGAAAGTTAAAGGCCTGGGCAAAAAAGGCTGGCCTGTTGAGGCTTCCCGGAAACCAGAAGATGGGCAAGTCTGGTGGGCTCCGGGAGGCGATCTCCGCGGCAACAATTGAGGATTATCTCTATTGCGCTTTTAAGGTCAATGCGGTGGCCAATGGAAACAAAAACCGGAGGGGCTTTTTCTTTCGTCCTTAAAACAGCCCCTATGACCTCAGTTCCATCGTACAAAAAAGACCACGAACCCTTCTCGAGGCCTGGCTCGTAATATGAGCCTGTAAGGCGCGATTTGGCACAGCCTATTGATGGTTTATCAAAGATAACCCCTATGTGGGTGGCAATCCCCATACGGCGGGGATGGGCTATCCCCTGCCCATCTACGATAATTAAATCTGGCTCACTCCTAAGCTTTTCCAGAGCTTCTATTATTGGAGGTCCCTCCCTGAAAGCCAGAAGGCCAGGGATATATGGGAAAACAACCTTTTTCCTTGCGCTTACCTTTTCCACCTCCCTCATATCAGGATATTCCAAAACCACAACTCCGGCTATGGCTTCATCACCTTTAAAGCCTACATCTACACCTGCCACCAGCCTTATTTCCCCAAAAGTTCTTTCCTTTATTACTTTTGAAGCCAGCTGGCGCTGGAATTCCTGCGCTTCTTCAACGGGGAGATCCCAACGGTGGCTTATAACCGGTTTCATCCTACTTTCCCTTAATCAAATTGACTATTGCTTTGATTTGCTCCGCTACCAGGGAAGAAGGTTGAAGTATAACCGCAGGTATCCCTTCTTTGGTGGACTGAAAGAAGAGCTCAGGAGCAGGTGGTATGATCACGTGTATACTGCTGCCCAGAATGGTTTCCTGTTCGTGCTTGGAGAAAGCTATTTGGGCCCTTGTTCTGTTTACCGAGACCACTATGAGTTTAATCCCTCCAACCCAGAGCTTTTCCAGTTCTCTAATTATAACGTTGCCCAATTTCAAAGACAGAGGATCAGCTTCCACAATCAGCACCACTTTGTCTGAATCCTTTAAAGCTACCTCTGCAGCCCGATCTATCCGGGCTCCACCATCAATTAGCAGATAATCGCACATAAAAGAGAGGGTCTGAATCAATTTCCGCACGAATTCCTGCGGGATTTCCCCTACAGAATAATCGGGGTAAATGGAGGGGAAAACCAAAAGACCGCTTGCATGTCTTACGAAGAAAGCTTCAACAGCTGCTTTGGTTATATCCTGAGGTTTCATCTTGAGGAAAGAAGGGTCCACCCTGCTTATGGGCAAACCAAGCTGCGAGGCTAAGGCTAAACCGTAAGGTTGCATATCCAGGAGGATGCTTTTTAACCCTTCCTTGGCCATAGTAACCCCGACATTTACAGCGATAGAGGTCACTCCAGTTCCGCCTTTGACCCCCATGAAGGTCACCACTTTCCCCCTGGTAACTTCCACAACGGTTCGGGCCAGAAGGGCCTTAACTGTGGCTACAAGTTCCTGGGGAAGAACGGGTTTGGTGATGTAATGGTCAGCCCCTGCTTCATAACCGGCTATTCGGTCCTCAGGCATAGCTTTAGCTGTAAGCATTATAATTGGTATTTTAGCTGTGGCGGGGTTGGCTCTTATCCTGCGGCAAACTTCGTAGCCATCCATCTCTGGCATCATTATATCAAGTATTACAAGGTCAACTTTTTCCCTGGATAAAATTTCCAGAGCTTCTTTGCCACTCAGGGCGGAGACAATCTCGTAGCCTTCTTTAAGGAGAATATACCCCATAAGCTTCACCGCTTTGGGGTCATCATCCACCAGAAGAATTTTAGGCATCTCTTCCCCTTCCTGCTGTTTTTGATTAAAGCATACCACAGGAAATGCATTTTGGCAAGAACTTTACACATTCTTTGTAAACGGGCCCAGGAATCGGCGGGAATTTGAACCGCTCGCTTGCGGCAACGGGCTTGCCTTATTATAATACTTATGGAGGGATCGCCTAGAGGCCGAGGGCGCGCGTCTCGAAAACGCGTAGGGGTTTAAAGCCCCTCGTGGGTTCGAATCCCACTCCCTCCGCCTTGGGGATTTTTAAAAGGGGGCTCTCCCTCACCCGTTAAAACTGAGGGACGTGCCCTCAATATTTTTAAAATGGATGAGTTTTTTCCCATCAACTTCACCGAGTTAGAAGAAAAAATTGGGGTGGTATTTGACGATAAGGCCCTGCTCTTGCAGGCCCTCGTTCATACTTCCTATATAAACGAAAATCCCTCTTTCCCCCTCAACGATAACGAACGCCTGGAGTTTTTAGGCGATGCGGTCCTGGATTTTGTGGTGGGGGATTACCTTTACCACCGCTTCCCGGAAATGAAAGAGGGGGAACTTACCTGGCTCCGGGCATCTCTGGTGAAAGGAGAAACCCTGGCTAAGTTCGCCCGGAAAATTTCCCTGGGAAATTTCCTCCTGCTGGGCAAAGGCGAGGAGGAATCGGGGGGAAGAGAACGCAATTCTATCCTTGGAAGCGCTTTTGAAGCCCTGGTTGGTGCAATTTACCTGGATAAAGACCTGGATGCAGTGCGCTCTTTCCTGGAACCTTTTATAGAACCTGAGCTTGACGTGCTTTTGCAGGAAACAGCCGGGCTGGACCCTAAAAGCCAGCTTCAGGAGTTTGTTCAGGAATGGCTCGGGATAACCCCCTCTTACCGAACTATTGAAGAAAAAGGGCCCGAACACGCCAGAACTTTTGTGGTCGGAGTATTCCTCAGGGAAAAGCTCTGGGGTAAAGGGGAAGGGCACAGCAAACAGCAAGCTTCCATGGAAGCAGCTCGGAATGCCTTGGAAGCTTTGCTCAGGACCTCGGAAAATGATCCCTCCTGGAGACTGCCACGCCGGATAAGGCTTTCTTTGCTGGAACTTTTGCCCCGACTGAAAGGTGTACGATGGGCACTGGCAGGAAGCACCGCATCGGCTCTTTATGGTTTGCCCCTGAGCCCCCATGATATTGATATACTTACTGACATTAAAGGGGCTAAATTGCTGAGCTCACGCCTGAGAGATTTCACCATATCCCATCTTAAAACGCTGGAAGGGGAGCATTTCTTCTCCTCCCTGGCTCAATTCAAGGTGGAAGGGGTCAAGGTGGAGATCATAGGCAATCTTAAGGTTAAGGGTGAGAGGGGCTTTTTGCGTTTTAATTTCTGGCCTCATGTAAGGGAATTACCTTTTGCCGGCGAGAAAATCCAAGTGGTTCCGCTGGAATGGCAACTTGTGGTCAATCTCATAACCGGCAAAAAGGAAAAGGCGGAGTTGATAGCCCAGCATCTTATGGCCGCAGGCTACGATAAAGCTCTCCTCAGGAAGATCCTCAGCAGCCGCTCCCTTACCAGGACAATGCGGGAGAAGGTGTACAGATTGCTGAATGGAGATAAGGCCCATGCGCCTCAAAAGCCTTGAGCTTTACGGATTCAAATCCTTCGCCACCAGAACTTTAATTGCCTTTGAGGGGAATATAACAGCTATAGTGGGGCCCAATGGTAGTGGCAAGTCCAACCTGGCCGATGCCATTCGCTGGGTGCTGGGGGAGCAAAGCTTTCGGAGCCTCAGGGCCCGCTCCACGGAGGACATAATCTTTGCCGGTAGCCCAAAACGACCTCAAATGGGGGTAGCCCAGGTTTCCCTAACTTTTGATAACGCCGATGGCTCTTTCCCTCTGGATTTTTCGGAGATAACCATAACGCGCAGGGCTTACCGCTCCGGTGAAAACGAATACCTGCTCAATGGACAGAAGGTTCGCCTGAAAGATGTGGAAGAACTCCTGGCAACAGCCGGTTTCCACCACCTGACTTACGCTTTCATCGGGCAGGGGCTTGTGGATGCCGCCCTGTCTTTAAGACCTCAGGATAGAAGGGCGTTGTTAGAAGAAGTTTCAGGAATAGCCATTTACAAAGAGAAACGAAATGAAGCAATCCGCAAGCTGGAGGAGGCTGAGGCGAACCTCGTTCGCCTGAAAGATATCCTGGCTGAACTATCACCCCGCCTGGAAAAGCTCAGAGAGCAAAGCCAGAAAGCCCAGGAATACCTGAGACTTTCTGAAGAATTGACCAGGCTCCTGAAAACCTGGTATGGATATAAGCTTTACCTCCAGGCCGAGGCCCTCCGGGAAGCCTCAAGGGAAGAACAGAAAATCCTTAAGCTTGTAGAAAAGGCTCGCCTTGAGTTAGATGAACATCACCGGAACCTTGAAGAAATTCGGCTGAAGCGCAGGCGAGTTCAGGAAGAGCTCTCCATCCTGCGCCGCAAAGCCCTGGAAGAGGAAAGAGCTTACCAGGAAGCTCAGCGCACAAGAGCCGTTTTGGAGGAAAGGATAAAATACCTCACCCAGCAGAAAGAAGAACTGGAAAAAGAAATTCTGGAACGGGATAGGCAATTCCAGGAAATTCAGGAGGCCTGGAGGAAGCTGGAAGAAGCTCGCGAAGTGCTGGAAAAAGCCAAGCTCAAGAAAAAGGAAGCTGAGGTTCTGGATAAGCTGGAAAAAATACGCCTCAGATCCTCTGAGCTGGAAGAGGAAATAGCGCTGGCGCAGAGGGAGAAAGAAAGACTTCTGAATTTAACAGCCTCCTTAGGAGAAGAACTGGCCTCTCTACATCGTCAAAAAGAGGAAAAGCTTGGCGAAATAAAGCAGCAGGAAAAGGAGCTTTCCTCCTCCATCAACAGGATTGAGGGGGAACTTTCCCACTTGCGAGCCGAACTGAGCCGCCTTCAGGGCAAAAAGGAAGCAGTCCTCACCCGAGTCAAAAAACTGGAAAGTTTCCTTAAAGTTTCTCCCCCTGGAGATTTTCGTGGCCCTCTGGTAGACCTTTTCCGGGTTTCCGGAGGCCTGGAGGAGGCTCTGGAAGCAGCTCTATCCCCATTCCAGGAAGGGTGGGTGGCAGGCTCTCTATCAGAGGTCATTAAAGCTTTGACTTCTGCGGAGGGGAACCTTGCCTTCCTTCTCCTCACACCTTTACAGGATATTATTCCGCTAAAACCCCCCGCAACCGAAGGAGTAATAGGGTTAGCTATAGATCTGGTAAAAGTTTCCGATGATCTTCTCCCCCTGGCCAAAGCCATCCTTAGCCGGACCGTGGTGGTGAAAGATGTGGAAACAGCCCTCCGGCTTATGGAAATGCTGGCACAGGAAAAATTGCCCTACCAGATAGTAACTCTGAAAGGGGAAAAATTCCACAGTTTCGGAGCGGTGGGGAAGATAAAGGGGGAGAGGTTCAGGCTCTTGGCCGAAAAGGAAACGCTGGAAACCGAGCTCCGATCGCTTCAGAGCAGGGAGAAAACGCTGATGGAGAAAGTGGGAGAACTGGAAGTTTCCCTGCAAGAGGCGAAAAGCAAAATGCGTGAAATATCCCGGGAAAGGAACAAGATGGAAGCTTCGTGGGGTGAGAGGGAGAAAGAGCTGGAAATTCGCAGGCACAAACTTCAGGGGGAATACCAGTGGTATGAACGCCAGATAAGCAAACTTGAAGGAGAGAAAGCTTCTCTTCTCAGGGAGGAAAGGAAGGCCCGGGAAGAGCTGAAGGCAATCAGGCTGAGCCTTGAATCTATCCAGATTCCCGAGAGCGAATTGCTTTTAACCCCGGAAGTCTGGAATGAGAGAAAAGCATCTTTAGAGAGGCAACTTCAGAGGGTTAAGAGCGAGTTGCAGAACGCACGCCAAAAAGCCGCATCCATTGCCCAGGAACTGGACCGGAGCCTCCTTAATCTCCAGGAAAGTGCCAGGGTCATTGAATCTAAAGGCCCTACCCTGGGTGAACTTTTGGATAGGATTGAAGCCCTTGAACGGGAATTGGAGGAGCTTGGGGCGAAAGAGCAAGAAGCTTTAAAGAACAGAGAAGAGGCTCAAAAAGCCCTGAACCATTATGAACTCATGTTCCAACAAGCAAGGCTGGCTCTGGAGAAGGTCCGGGACGAGATAACCTCCCTTCGCCACCGCCTTCAGGAAGAACTGGGGCTTATAGAAGCAGAAGACCCTCAGCGCCCTCTACCTCTGGGGGACCTTATTCGCACTCTGCCACACGTAGCAGTATGCCCCCCAGGCCTTGAAGATGAAATCAAACGCCTCAAGGGTCGGATAAAACGCCTCGGCCCTGTCAACCTGGAAGCTCCTGAGGAATTCAGGGCTCTGGAAGAGCGCCATCGCTTCCTTTCTTCCCAGATAGCTGATCTTGAAGAAACAGCTTCTCGCTTAAAAGGCATGATAAAGGATCTGGACCGGGAAATGGAGAGACGCTTCATGGAAGTTTTCAATGCCGTTAGCGATGCCTTCAACTTTTATTTCCAGGAACTCTTCTCCGGTGGAAAAGCTCGCCTTGTCCTTACCGGTTCAGGCTGGGAGGAAGCAGGGGTTGAGATAGAAGCTGCCCCTCCGGGCAAGAAGCTCAAAGAACTGGCAATGCTTTCGGGAGGAGAGCGATCTCTTACAGCGGTTGCTTTCCTTTTTGCCATGCTCAAGGTCAGACCTGTGCCCTTCTGCGTGCTGGATGAGGCAGATGCCATGCTGGATGAAGCTAACATCGGCCGCTTCTGTTCAGCCCTTAGGGATTTATCCCGCCAGATCCAGTTTATCATCATAACTCACAACCGGGCCACAATAGAGATGTCCGATGTAATCTGGGGTGTCACCATGAACGATGATGGCGTCTCCCAGGTCTTTTCCATGAAGCTGGAAGAAGCGATAACTGGCTTATGAAGAAAAACCTGGCTGAACTGGGCATTTATCTGGCTTTGACTTTCCTGTTGCTATGGCCTCTGCCCCTTCTTTTTACCAGCGCCATCCCGGGCGATGGTTTTGATGGCTGGCAGAATTACTGGAACCTCTGGTGGGTTTCAAAGGCCCTTTTGGAAGAACATACCTCTCCTTTCTTCACCCGCTACCTCTATTATCCCAACGGGGTAAGCCTGCTTTTTCACACCCTCAACGTTCCCAACGGCCTTATAGCTATGCCTTTCCAAACCCTTTTCGGCACCACTGTGGCTTATAACTTCATCGTGCTTATCTCCTCTGCCCTTTCGGGATATGGAGCATTTCTTCTGGCCCTGGAGGTGACCAGATCCCGCCGTGCAGCCTTCATTGGAGGAATTATCTATGCTTTCTCCCCCTTTCGGTTTGCTCACCTTTTGGGCCACATGCAGGTCTTCTCCACCCAATGGCTCCCCTTTTTCATCCTGACCTTGTTCAGGGCCAAGCGAGGTGGTTCCATCCTGCTTCCTGCCCTTTTCCTGACTTTATCCTCTTTGTCCGATTGGTATCAGGCTCTTTATCTGGCTCTTTTCACCATTTGCTACCTGGGATGGCTCGCCTGGAATAAAGGGCTTTCTTCAAAGGTTATTTTAAGGATAGGGGCCGTGTGGGGGTTAGGCATCCTGGCCCTTTCCCCTCTCCTTATCCCCATGGCCCTGGAGATGCTTCGCTACCGCTTCATGTTTGCTCCACCCGAGCATGCCCTTATGCTTTCAGCCGACCTCCTGGCTTTCTTTATTCCTTCGGAATTCCATCCTCTGTGGGGGAAGTGGGCCGGAAGAATTGCAGGAAATTTTACAGCTCCGCTATCAGAAAGGACCGTTTTCCCTGGATATATACCTCTGGCCCTGACTTTGTTGGCCTGGAGAAAATATAAAGCAAAGATTTCCCTGTGGCTTATAACCTTCCTCCTCTTTTTTGTCCTGGCTTTAGGCCCCTGCCTTCACGTGATGGGCAATACCCTGGCTTTACCGTTGCCTTACGCACTCCTCCGACATATCCCGATCGTGGCCATGGCCCGTTCCGTGAGCCGTTTTACGCTCATGGTAACCTTAAGCCTGGGTGTGATGGCTGCGCTTGGGGCTAAAGGGGTCAAACGCTATTTTTTCCCGGCGCTGGTTTTCCTCGTTCTACTGGAATACTGGCCTTATCCCTACCCATTCAGCCCTCCCGATACCCCTGATTTTTACCTCAAGCTGGCTCAGGAGCCCGGGGAATTTGCTATAATTAACCTGCCAATGAACTGGGACAGGCCCCGTTACCTCCTTTACCAGACCGTTCATCGGAAGCGGCTGGTTTCGGGATACATAAGCAGGGTAGATCCCCGCACTGTAGCGGAAAGGATGCCTGTCCTCCAGCATTTTCGTCGCCTGGGGGAAGATGTAATCAAGGCCGACCTGGCCCGGATTACCCCCTCGGTTATGGCTTACCTGGGGGTAAAATACGCAGTCCTGGATTTTTACCAGATGCCCGGAGGGGAAGAAAGGGAAAAGACCATCACCCTGGCCCGGGAAGCGTTCAAAGATAGCCAGATAATCCATCAGGATGAAAGGCTTATCGTTTACCGCATTCCCGTTCCTCAGGAAGAGGTTCCTTTCCTCTTCCTTGGGGAAGGATGGGGAAATTTCAATGGTGTGTATCGTCCTGTTACCAGAAAGGCTTACCTCTTCCTTCACGCTCCGTCGCCTGCCACTGCGCACTTGCTAATAGAGGCGAGGGCTACCTCCGGCGGTATCCTGAAGGTAAAAGCCGATTTGTTATCCTGGTCCTTTGAGGTCCCTCCCGGGCAGCCAGCATCTATTGCTTTACCGGTGTTCGCTGAAAGGGGCGATAATCTGCTGGAGTTTGAGTGGGAACCTGCTTTCAGAGGGGAACCTTTGAAGGTTTTATCCTTAAGTCTCGGGGATTAACGCAGCAAAGTCCACTCTTCGCTTGAGTATTTTTCTCTCAGGATACAGGCCCGCTCCTCCTCAAATGGGGTAAGGGAAGATGGGACCAGTAAAAGGTTGAAGGCCTCCCGGAAGCCCCGGATGAAGGCTGCTGCCGCCTCATCAAAAGTTAATTCTCGCCCCAGGAGCTCCGAGAGAGTTGTTGCTCTATGGCGGATTTTCTCCCTGAGGCGCTCTTTTTCCTCCATCCCGAGGCGGAGGAAACAAGCGATGGCGGCAATATCCCCTTTTAGAGGGATAGAACCGTGCTGGAGTATGGCATCCTTACGGCGCAATTGAGCACTCCCGATCACTTTCTTCCCTTCGCACTCTATCTCATAATCGGAGGGAGCTTCAAAGCAAACAGGGCTAAGCAGGCCTTCCTGGCGAGGCGGTATGGCCTGGTATGGCCTCAATCCCAGCACCTCAAGGCCCCTCAATAGTCCATAACTGATCCGCCTAAAGGAGTCAAGGACTCCTGCTCCGGCCAGAGGGTGAGAAGCAGGGATGACCACGCTATAGGTGAGTTCGTTACAGTGAAGGATAGCTTTGCCCCCGGTGGGCCTCCGGACTACATCAACCCCCGCTTTGCGGCATTCTTCCAAGTCAATCTCATCCCGGATTGCCTGATTCAGCCCCACTGAAATGCATGGAGGTTCCCACCCATAAAAGCGGAGGGTAGGAGGAACAAGGCCTTCTGAAACGGCCTGGAGGATGGCCTCATCTATAGCCATATTGGTGGCTCCGTCAGCCAAACCGCTTACGATCAAGCGCCACTTTTCGGCCATATATCCGCCTCCATCATAGCCTGACGAACCTCCTCAGGAGAAGGAGGGTAAGGGAAATTGTAAAGGGGGCCAGAAGGGGGCTCATTATAATATGGACGATTGCAATCTGGACACCCTGACGTCCGGAAAGCTTCACCGTTAGAAAGAATTTCCGGGTCAAAAGGTGGAAAAGCTATTATTTCCCCAGCGTCGGAGAAAGAGAAATCTTCAGCCCGCGCCACATTTTTAACTATAAGATAACGGGCTATCTGGATACGTCGGTAAGAGGTGAGCTCAGGCGGTGGAAAGCTTTCCATCCTCGTCCCGGCCACTGGGGTAAAGGCAAAAAGCCCTGTGATCACACCCATGTCGTGCATCTTTTGGATCATCCGGACCATTTCCTCTTCCGTCTCCCCCAGCCCGACTATAAGGTGCACCGCTGCCTTGCCAGGGTATTCGTAAGCAGTTTGCTCTATCAAATGGATGATTTTTTCCCACCCGGGTCCTTTGACCTTGACGAAGACCCTTTTGGAAGCAGCGTCCAGGCCAAAGCCCAGGTGCTCGAGGCCAGCTTCAAAGAGGGCCTGGACTTCTTCAAAGTTTTTAGGCAAGAAAGCGGCATCTATGGGCAAAGAGGTCTTCTCTTTAAGTTTGTGGATTAGGTCAAGCGTCCTTTGGAGCGCTCTGGGGAAATAAGTAACTTGCAGGCAAATTCTCCTGAAAGGGCCCGACGGTCCTAATGCCTCAAGCCTGAGGATAACCTCCTCTTCCGGGAAAGGAGGCCAGGAAATCCTGGAGAGGTAAAGGGAGTTGGCAGAACTGGTACGGGCCTGGGAACAGAAAGCGCAATTTCTAAGGCACTTATCCCCCAGCATCAAATAAGCAGTAGTAGGAGGGCAAGCCATCCTGCCCTTTTTCAACCCGAGAACTATGGCCGTTCCAAGGGATACATTAATCATGGCGCTTAATTTATACCTATTTCCGCCCTCTTTCGCAAAGCCGTAAGTTACAGAACCGCCAGCTTATGGTTCGAGTTGCTTTAAGCAAAGATGATGGGTATAATTTATTTAGAGGGGAAGTGTCGGAACTGGCAGACGAGCGTGACTTAGGATCACGTGGGCTTTGCCCGTGAGGGTTCGAGTCCCTCCTTCCCCAATGGAAAGCGCCTTCGGGCGCTTTTAATTTTGGCCTTGTATCTAGGGGGGAGAAAATGAAAGTAACCACGGAAGATTTGGGCAACCGTGAAGTCCTTATAAAAGTTGAGTTTGATGAAGCAGAAAAGGCTGAAGCCCTGAAAGAGGCTGCGCAAATCATATCCCAGGAAATTACTATCCCGGGCTTCCGGAAAGGGAAAGCCCCTTACGATGTAGTCCGCCGCATGGTCGGGGAGCGCCTTATTTACAACATAGCCTTTGAAAACCTCTCCGGAAAGATCTACCCCAAACTTATATCTGACCTTAACCTTGAACCCATAGCACCAGGACAGGTCCAGGAAGTTTCGGTGGAACCCTTCTCCATAACTTTTAAAGTGCCCTTAAAGCCTGTAGTGGACCTGGGGGATTATCATAGCTTGAGGGTAAAACCCAAAGAAACAGATGTGAGCGAGGAAGAAATTGAACAGGTGCTCAGGGATCTGCAGGAGGAAAAAGCTACCTGGATCAGCGTGGAGCGCAGTGCTACTCTGGGGGACTTAATAATAGCCGATTTAGCTTTCAAATCCGGCGACCAGGAAGACCAAAGGGAAAACGTACCTTTGTACTTGGATCCCAGGACGGAACCGATTAAGGGGTTAAGCCAGAATCTGGAAGGGCTTGCCCCCGGGGATGAAAAGACCTTCGCTCTGGAAGGGGATAAAGGGGAAATAACTTTCCGGGTAAAGGTCCATGAGGTAAAGGAAAAAATACTCCCACCGCTTGATGATGAATTCGCTCGCTCTTTGGGAGATTTCAACTCCCTTTCTGAATTGAAGGAGCAGATCCGGGCAGACCTTATGGCCCGAAGAGCTCGCCTTAACAGGGAAGAGGCCTTTGTTGAAGCCCTGGAGACCCTTGTAAATAACGCCAAAGTAGAGATGCCTTCGCTCCTTGTAGAAGAAAAGATTGAAGAAATCATCCAGGAAGAGGACAAAGCCTGGCGCAAGAGAGGCCTTTCCCTGGAAAACTACCTAAAGATGCAAGGCAAAACCCTTGAAGACTATCGCCGGGAACTTTACCCGAAGGCCACTGAAAGGTTAAAGAGAGCCCTGGTCCTGCGCAAATTCATTGAAGCTGAAAATATCAAGGTTTCAGAAGAAGAAATGGAAAAGGTCATAAAAAACTTTGAAGCCGGGATAACCAGCAGAAGAGGGAAAAGAGCAGTTCGCTCCCCCGAGTTCAGGGATAACATTGCTTCCGCTCTATTACAAGCTAAAGTTGAAGACCGGCTTCTGGAAATCATGTTGAGGGAGGAATCGGATGAGGGCAAGAGCAATAATCCCGATGGTGATTGAATCCACAGGAAGGGGCGAAAGGGTCTATGACATCTATTCCCTGCTCCTGAAGGAGAGGATAATATTCCTTGGCACTCCTATTACTGACCAGGTAGCTAACCTGATAGTGGCTCAGCTCCTTTACCTGGACCGGGAGGATCCGGAAAGGGACATTTACCTTTATATAAACTGCCCAGGAGGTGCGATATACCCTGGCCTTGCCATATACGATACCATGCAGCTAATAAGGGCACCCGTTTCCACTATAGCAGTAGGATGGACCGCCAGCATGGGAACCGTTCTTCTGGCGGCGGGGACTAAAGGCAAGCGTTATGCTTTACCCCATGCGACTATCCACATGCATCCGGCAGGGGGAGGTATACAGGGCTACGCACCCGATATTGAAATACAAGCCAAGGAACTTTTAAGGGTTCAGAGGATAATCCAGGAGCTTTTAGCCTACCACACCGGCCAGCCGCTGGAGAAAATAATCCAGGATTTTGACCGTGACTATTACATGGATGCTAAAGGTGCAGTAGAATATGGCATAATAGACGAAGTTCTTGAGGTCCCTCCGGGGAAGAAGAGGGGGGCACCTGGCACCACCGATGAGAAGAGGTAGTAAGATGCTTTACCCCCGCTGCTCCTTCTGCGGACGGCCTGAGAGCACAGCAGGAAAGCTCATTGCTGGCCCCGGCGATGTTTATATTTGCCGGGAATGTGCTGAATTATGTGTCAGAATCTTTGAAGAAAGGAAAGAGTCAGAAGAAGACGATTTTATACCCCATGTCCCCTCCCCTAAAGAAATTTATGAAACCCTGAACCAATACGTCGTGGGCCAGGACAGGGCTAAAAAGGTGCTTTCCGTGGCTGTTTACAACCATTACAAACGCATTCTCAACCGTAAAAGCACAGCTGAAGTGGAAATTCAAAAATCCAACATCCTGCTCATCGGCCCTACGGGCTGCGGGAAGACCCTTCTGGCTCAAACCCTGGCCAAAATCCTGGATGTCCCCTTTGCCATTGCCGATGCTACCTCCCTTACGGAAGCGGGATATGTCGGGGAAGATGTGGAAAACATTTTGCTGCGCCTCATTCAGGCTGCCGATTACGATATCGCCAGGGCCCAGAAAGGCATCGTTTACATTGATGAAATAGACAAAATCGCCCGCAAATCGGGCGATAACCCTTCCATCACAAGGGATGTTTCCGGGGAAGGAGTTCAGCAAGCATTGCTTAAGATAATAGAAGGCACCATTGCCAACGTTCCGCCTCAAGGGGGACGCAAACATCCCTACCAGGAGTTCATCCAGATTGACACCACCGATATCCTTTTCATATGTGGAGGGGCTTTTGAAGGGCTGGATAAAATAGTAGCTGAGCGCATAGGCCTCAAAGGTAGAGTGGGATTCCTCAGGGAAGGCGAGGTTAAAGCTCGAGAATTGGAGACCGCCGAGCTATTGCGCCAGGTCATCCCCGATGACCTGATGAAGTTCGGCTTCATCCCCGAATTCGTGGGCCGCCTGCCGGTTATAGTGAGCGTTGACCCCTTAGATAAGCAGGCAATGATTGATATCCTCACCAAACCTAAAAATGCCATAGTAAAGCAGTTTCAGCAGCTTTTCGCCCTGGATGGCGTAGAGCTAATCTTCACCCCCGAAGCTTTAGAGGCCACAGCTGAGGAAGCCCTCAAGCGCAAAACCGGGGCCAGAGGCCTGCGAACCATCATTGAAGAAACCCTTTTAGACGTCATGTATGAAATCCCATCTCTACCCGATGTAACCCGCTGCATTGTCAATGCCGATGCTATCAGGGGCAAAGGCCATCCAATTTTGCTCAACAGTCGCGGAATCCCCATTTACTGGTGGAATAAACTGAAGGAAACGGCTTGATGGCGGATTCTTCCTTAGAGGAAGCCATTGAAAAGTTCCTTCGGGGGTTAGAAGCAAGCCCCAATACTTACAGAACTTATTCCACTGGCCTCAAGGCCTTCCAGGAATTCCTGACCGAAAGGGGCATATCCAGCATTGGAGAAGAAGCTCTTGAGGAGTTCTTTATATGGCTTGATAAAAGGGGTTTTTCCCGCTTTACCGAGCAGACTTACCTTGCAGCAGCCACTGCTTTCCTCCGCTACCTTTTCCGGCATCGCCTTCTGCCCCCCGATTTCTCCATAGAAAGGGCCAAAGAGAAAGTAAAAGCCATCATCCCCCGCTCTTCTTACCCCATTCCAATGCCGGATCCGGACCTTCCGGCAGTGGTTCTCTTCTACGATGAGCAACCCCTTCCCGAAGACCGTCTTGAGCGCCTGCGCCTTCTCCGGAGCAGGGCTATAGTCCACACCCTTTACGCTTCCGCAGGGAGGATAGCAGAAGTAGCTTCCTTAAACCGCAAGGATGTGGCAGATGGTCGCCGCAGGGAAGTAGTGGTGAAAGGCAAGGGTCAAAAACAGCGTTTCATTTTCCTAACCCCTGAGGCTCAGGAGGCCATAAGGGCTTACATAGAAGAGAGGAGGGATAATTACGAGCCCCTTTTCATTTCCCACGGCCGGGATTATGGCAGCCGCTTAAGCACCGTAAGCATCTGGGCCACGGTCAAAAAAGCCGCTAAGGCCCTTGGTCTCCACGTCACTCCCCACGATTTCCGCCATTACCGGGCTACCCAGATGCTGGAAGAGGGCGCGCCTCTGGAAGCTATCCAGGATATCCTCGGCCATGCGGACATAAGTACCACAAAGCGCGTTTACGCTCACTATTCAAAACCCCACATACGTGAGATATTTGACCGCACCACCCTTCCTCCGGAAGAAGCCCTCAGAAGGCGCCGTCTTTAGCCCGCGTGCCACTAAATTACCTTGAGAAAAGTTTGTGGTTTTAGCGAGGCCACTGGATGTCAGTTGGAGATTAAGGTTTAGAGCGTGCTTGTGGACAGCAGAAGGAAGCGCGTCCTTACCAGCAAGGCCCCGTTATTACA
>CAZZMI010000027.1:0-24780 GCA_964655275.1 uncultured Anaerolineae bacterium
TTTCCGATTACTGGGTGAGGACCCGGAGAAGCTGGTCCAGGACCTGAGGGAACAGGGAGAATTGGCGATCGATCAACAGGAGACTATAGAACGACCAGAAACGTTGCTGGAGTCAGTACATTCAGATTCTCCAGGATGGATTGTGGCAGATACTTCCTATTCCGGCATTGCCGGAAAAGGGCAGCGGCTGGACGACTTGTTCAACGAGCGTCGAGTGCGAAACTGGGCTCTGGGACGCATTGCTCATCTGCGTCAGCTATTGGAACTGGCTCTCTTGATCGGAATCCGTGCTTCTTCTTCATCCGCCCCTCCCTGGTTGCACAAGCTAGCTTTCTCAGAACTTAAAAAATTCCTGGAAGAGCCAGTTATTTTGGTGGACGGGCCACTATTGCTGGCGCGCCGGCATCGCCGAATGCTGCACCAATGGGCCCAGCGGCAAGGTTATCGGCCTGGGGAGCGCGATATAGAACGGGTCTTGTTAGATAGAACCGTAGGCCTGGTCAAAAGCCATCGCCTGCGGCCAAAGGATCTTGCTGCTATCCTTAATTTACCAGAAGGACATCGTTCCCGTGCCTATGCCTTTAGCCAGGAGGTAGATATACATGGTCGGGCGCTGGAACAAGATATGCGATCTGATGAGGATCACCAGTATCCGGATTGGCATGTGACTGCCTACGTCCGGCTATGGCGTCAACCTGGGGCTCCTTTGGAGGGATTGGTACGGATCGATCTCCACCGTTGGGCATTGCGCCCAGGGCGTTCTGAAATTCCGGAAGGCCCAGAACCCCTGGACGAGGAAGAACAAAAAATTTTAGATAATTGGGCGACCGCGGTATACTGGGAGCGACGGCCACGGATAGGACGGGCGCAACCCTATCCCATCTCGCTTCTGGAAGATGCTTTACATTCCTGGTTGCCGACTGCGCAAGCCATTTTCCACAGCCTTCAGCTGGTTCGCAAATAGTCACCTATCAGGTGGATCTGGATTCCCGGAATAATCAGCCTATGGTGATTTGCTTGTTTAGTGGAAGATTTCTCATTTTAAAGAAACGAAAGCTGTGCCCCCGGCCTTTCCACCACAGGATCAAGGCCTATGATTTTCTGGAGACTGTAGCGGTCTGGAGCTTTCTCCTCTGCCAGGCGCCTGAGGTGGCGATATTTTATGAATTGCCATCCTCTAAGGGCTGACCACAAAGGCCAATTTTTAAGTTTATACCAGACCAGAGCTGCTCTCCCACCCGGTATAACGATGAAAGAACGAGGTAAAGGGGGAGAAAAATGCCGAAGGAAGAAGCCAGTAAGGGCAGCAGTGCTTTCTACCACAAAGCCAAAGGAGGGGCTGACAATAACGCGAGTGGATTCATCAAAGGGACCTTTTTCCTCCCAGACAAGGTCAAAGGGAGCTTTGTTGCCCTCTTTGACCTCAAAACCAAGCTTTTCCCCCAGGCTCCTCAGGATGCTTAGAACCTCCTCCCCATCCTTTTCCCTGCTCCGAGGTTCATCTTCGGCCCTTAAGCGCCAGCCGTTTTCCTCTTCCTGACCATAAGAACTCAGACATTCCTGCAGGTAACCCGCACCGGGAACAAAAGGGCCTTGAACTTTTTCATAAATAAAGGCCTCAAGCTCCTGTAAAGTTAGAAAGCCTTTTTCCGCCAGAAGCCTGTAGACTTCCAATTCTGTCCAATCGCTAAGCGGGATGCGGACACCAGAGTATTCAGGAAGGCCCAGAAGCTTGTTATTGGCCCAGTATTTAACCTTCTTTTCCTCCAATAGGGCAGCTACTGTCTCCTCCAGAAGGTTCCGAAATTCTCCCCTCTTCCGGTCTTCCCAGCTAAAAGCTTTGCGTGAAGCCATCCACCACTCCACAGCAAGGCGAAGTGTGGGAAGAGGCAAAGGTTCACCGTAGTGCTCCAGGACCTCCAGCACAGCTTCTCCAAGGACCTTTTCAAAATTTGTGGTGACGGCAGGGGCTTTCATTTTCCTCAAAGGGGGGTTAGAGAAGAGAAGCTGAACCTCAACCCTCTGGCCTTTTTCCCGGAAGGAGAAACTTTCGGGGTAAAGCCCCGCCTTAATTCCTGCTAAGATCAGACATTCGGCCATGACCGAAGGAATGTCCTGGCCTAAGACGAGGGCAAAACCCTCAGGTTTTAGAAGGCTCCTTAACTTAAGGAGGCTTTGCTTGAGGGTTTCCTCATACCAATCCCACCCGAAAGCTTCTTTGAGGGCAAGAGACCGCAGGGGATAAGCAACCCGGGGGCCCAGGAGCCAACCGGCCCAGAGGAAATTCAACGCCCACCAGGTCCTGTCCAGAGCTGGAGGTTCAACGATAAGGAGGGAGGCGGAAGCGGGCGGCACTTCTTTCTCCAATCGCTTAATCCCCCACGGCACTGGAAGAAGGGCTGGCGACTTTTCCCTTCCAAAAAATTCCTCTGGTTCGGCCAGGGGAAGGAGACGAAAGAGACGGTGAAGGGCTGAAGCTGCCGTCTGAAAAGCTTTCCAGGCATTTTTCTCCACAAAATTTGTGAGGGGATGAAGCCGTGTGGGCCTTCTTTTGGGTTCCAGCTCGGAGTAAAGGGATAAGGAAAGGTGCATAGCAGCCAGGAGAGCTGTCTTAAGAGCAAAGGTCTGGAAAGATCTCTCCGGGAATATGGTTTCAATCTTAACGAAAATGGCATTGAGGCAGTGGAGATTTCGGGGCGTATAAACGAGGGGCAATTCTTCAGCTTCAGATGGGGATATCTCACCCGGAGGGAAGAGCCTGGCCAGGACGTACCAGTAATCGGGGCCCTTTTCTCTGAGGTTTTCAACAGATTTAAGGTCGCCTGGGGCTAAAGGAAACGTGCCTTCAGTTCCACATTTCGGGCACTTCAAGGCCTTAGCCGCCAGCGTTTTCTTTTCCCACAGGAAAAAATCTGCTTCAATGGTTTCACCACAACCCGGACATTCCACCTCGTAGAGGGATTGAAGGTAATGGCGCAGAAGTTTTTCCCCCCTTGGGGCATCTATAAGGCGAGTTAAGGCGGCGAGGAAATCTTCTGACCGCCCATGCAGGGCTTTAAGGGGAAGGATCGCTAAAGGGTTAAAGCTTGAAACAAGGACTTTGTAACCTGCATCTAGGAGCTCAAGAGGCAAAAGAGGGCTGGAGCAAAAGGGTACGAGGGCTAACGAGCCAGGGGGGCTCAATTCCCTGGCATAATATGCAGCTACACCTTCCATAAATGGCGGCCAAAAGGGATCACCGGGGATAAATTCTTCAGGTTTTCCCGGGATAAAACGATCGCTCTGGGTCATTTCCGGCTTTTAAGGTATTCCGGAACGGTCAGAACGAAGACGGTAGATATGGCAGGGTCCACCATCCGGAAACGGATACGGGGATCAATTTCTTCCAGATCTCTTGAAGTGGTGATCACAGTGGGCAAGCGAGCTACATAACGGTGATTGAAAAGCTGGTAAAGTTTTTCCCTTGCCCATGGGGTAGCACTTTCAGTCCCCAGATCGTCCAGGACCAGGAAGGGTGCATTGCGCACTTCCTCAAAGGCCTGGTCATAAGAAACAGGGCTGGAAGGGCTGAAAGTAGCCCTTAAATAGTCAAGGAAATCGGGGACTACAACGAAGATAACTTGATAACCCTGGCTAACAAGGTAATTGGCAATGGCAGCGGCCAGGTGGGTCTTGCCGCACCCAGGGGTTTTACCCATAATAACAAGCCAGCCCTCGGGCTTTTGGGCATATTCTTTGGCAATCCGAAGGGCTTCCCTGAGGTTGCGGCGCTCCTCGGGCTTCAGCTCTACCTCGTCAGTCCTGAGGTCAAAGTTTTCAAAAGTCATGTGGCGGTATAGGCCGAGGGCTGAAAGGGAAGAGGAGCTCTGGGAAGCCGCCTGACGGTAATCGGGTGCTTTTATGGTGATGATTTCAGTGAAATCTGGATCCGCCAGGCGAGAACGAAGGCGTGGATCTATCTCTTCCAGCTCCAGATCGGTGGTGATGACGGTGGGAAGGCGAGCTAAATAGCGGTGGTTGAGAAGCTGGAAGAGCTTCTCCCGTGCCCACGATGTAGTGGATTGGGCTCCCAGATCATCCAGGATGAGAAGAGGGGCATTGCGTATCTCATCAAAGCGCTCGTCGTAATCCACCAGGGACCCAGGAGAGAAAGTCGTGCGGAGGTAATCAAGGAGATCAGGGACTACGATGAAGATAGCGGGCTCGCCTTTCTGGAGGCGGTAATTAGCTATAGCGGCAGCCAGGTGGGTTTTCCCGGAGCCATACCCTCCCTTGATCAGAAGCCACCCTTTGGGATTCTGAGCAAAGCGCAGGGCTGCTTCATAGGCGAGCCTTAGGTTCAGGCGCAGCTCTTCGGAAAGCCCCACACCCTCGGGCTTAAAAGTCTCAAAGGTCATGTGCTGAAGGTAAGAAAGGCTTGTCCATCGTCCCAGGTGGGCCATCCTCTTTTTTTCCATCTCCTTTATCTTGCACTGGCAAGGAATAAGTTTACCGAAGTCAGGGTGACCTACCGGGACGTCTTTCACGAAGAAGCCTTTACCTTTGCAGTAGGGACAAACTTCGGTGGTCTCAATATTTGATGAATCGGGAGTATTTGCTCCGGAGGAAGCTGTAACGGTCTTCTTCAGGAGCTCGCTTAGCTTTTGCATCGTCCTTCCCTTCCGTAGCCCACCTTTCCAGTATCCTCTTTATGTATCTCCAGTTCCTTATGTTCCTTTCCACCGCAATCTTGAAGGCTTCTTCAATCCACCCCTGGGGATAGGTGGCTTCAGCTTGCATGAGCTCTTCAGCGATCAGGGGGGAAACGAGGCCTATATTCTGCTCGTAAAGGGTAAAGATATTGGGCCTCGCTTCCACCAGGGTTATTCTCCTCCCGGCAAAGCTTTCCAGAGAAAGCTCCCCCCGCAATGCTTTCTCAGCGGCCTGGCGGCCCCGCTCACTGTTCAGGAAGTAAAATTCCCGCTCCTGGCCATCGGATTCTGCCTTTACCAGAAGGAGAGTACCCCGAGCAACGGCCCTTTCCAGTCCCTTCCTGAGATTTTCCGCAGGCGTGGTCCCTCCCACGTCCAGGGCTTTGAGCAGTACCGGATCCGATGAAAGTTCATCAAAGCTAACGTAAGGAGCCCGATTCTCCTTATGCTCTATGAGCCAGAAAATGTAAAGGGTAACCTTGAGTTCAGGGAGGTTGTCTATAGAAGGGAAAAGCTCACTGAAAAATAGCTCCGGTATACGAATTACCGGGAGTTTCCCCGGAGGAAAGCCCCCAAACCCTTTCTCACAACTCCTCATACCCTTCACCTAACTCAAAATCTAAACCCTCCCTCAACAGCTCCACCTCTACAAACTGAGCTACATCCTTGCGGAAATAAAGGGGGATAACGCCTGTCGGACCGTTGCGATGCTTGGCTACAATGATTTCGGCGATGTTCTGCTTCTCGGTATCAGGATTATACATCTCTTCACGGTATACAAACATTACCACATCCGAATCCTGCTCTATGCTCCCTGATTCCCTCAGGTCCGAAAGGATGGGCCTCTTATCCTGCCTCTGCTCCACAGCTCGCGAGAGCTGCGAAAGGGCTACTACAGGGATATTGAGCTCCCGGGCCAGAGATTTGAGGGAGCGAGAGATATATGATATTTCCTGCACCCTGTTTTCAGAACGGGAGTCCCCTTGCATAAGTTGCAGGTAGTCCACAATTATTAAATCCAGGCCGTGCTCCGCATGGAGGCGACGAGCTTTTGCCCTCAACTCCATGGCGGAGATGGCCGGTGTATCGTCCAGGAAGATAAAAGTTTCGGAGAGAATCCCTATAGCCTGAACCACCCTTGGCCATTCTTCATCCCTTATTAAGCCAAGGCGCAACCTCTGGGAATCAACCCCTGTCTCAGCTGCCAGGAGGCGCTGGACCACCTGCTCAGCAGACATTTCCAGGCTGAAGATGGCAACCCTCTGGCCATAACGCTTGGCAGCATTATGGGCTATGGAGAGAGCAAAGCTGGATTTGCCCATCCCAGGCCTTCCAGCGATTACGATAAAATCGGATTTCTGGAGACCCCCCAGCAGCTTATCCAGCTGGGAAAAGCCAGTAGGGACGCCCATGAACTCGCCGCGGTGGCGGTGGAGATATTCTATACGTTCAAAGTATTCATCAAGCACCTGCTTTATGTGGAGGACATCACGACGGAGGCGACGCTGGGAAACTCCGAAGACGATCTGCTCCGCTTTATCCACTACCTCCTCAACATCCCCCGAAGCCTCATAAGCCAAGGAAGCAATTTCGCTGGCAGCCGAGATTAGCCTCCTTAAGGTAGCGGTCCTTTCCACAATCCGAGCATAATGCTCAAGGTGAATGGGGGTTGGGACTGCATTTATAAGGGATGTAATGTAGGCCTCACCCCCCACCTCTCCCAGGAGCCCTTTCCGGCCCAACTCTTCACACAAAGTTATGAAGTCCACGGGTTCCCTGCGCTCATAAAGGTCAAGGATAGCCTGGTAGATGAGGCTATGGGCCCTGGAATAAAAGTCATCGGGGCGAAGCCAAGAGGCTACTTTGACCACAGCATCACCGTCCAGGAGGAGGCTCCCAAGGACCGATTGTTCAGCTTCCAAATTGTGAGGTGGAAGTCTTTCCACCATGGCTAATCCATCTTCTCTAACCCTTCAAGGTCATCCAGATCCAGCTTCTCCAGGAATTCCTTGAAAGGCTTAAGGTCCTCGTCCTTTACCTCTTCCCTTTCCCCCACAATTATTTCTTCCTCGGGGGTAACAGCGGCTTGATCCATAACTTCATCGGCTACATAGATGGGAACATTAGCACGAACAGCCAGGGCAATGGCATCGCTCGGACGGGAATCCACCTCAATCCTGTTGCCGTTTACTTCCAGGATTATGCGGGCATAGAAAGTGTCATTGCGCAAATCATCTACTATAACATAGGCGACCCTGGCCCCAAGGCTCTGAATAACTGACTTAAGGAGGTCATGAGTAAGGGGGCGAGCCACCTGGACTCCTTCCAGGTGGATGGCAATAGCGTCAGCTTCAAAAGGACCTATCCAGATAGGAAGGTAGCGGTTTGCCCCCACCTCCTTAAGCACGACCACTCTGTGTTGCGATATAAGGCTTACCCTTATGCTATCCACCGTAACTTCAACCATTTTCCTCCTCCTGGACTCTGATTTTCCACCACTAATTATACCACCTGCAGAACCCTTTGGCAATGAGACATTTTAAGGCTCAAAGTCTGCCATGGTCTGGTGCCGATGTTACCCCTTCCGTTTGCTGGGAGAGTCAGGGATAAATAAGTCTGCTTTGCAAAAGGCCGCCCCTCTGTGGTATACTCTTAACAAGATTTTGGGGGCATTCTATGCAGGAAGTAGAAGAACTCTTCTCCAAATTAGAAAACGCAATAGAGGAACTGCGTTTGAACCTTGAAAAAAGCGAACTTTCTACCCACGAGGTCTCTCACCTCCTCAGGAAAGCTCTGGCACTTCTGGAAATCCCTTCCCATAAGAGGGTTAATCCTCTGGAAGTAAGTTTTGCCTTGGATTTAGCCGAAAAAGAAAGGGAAATTTTTGCCGACCTTATAACGGACTTTGGAGGGCAGCTGGCGGAAATTTTCCGGGAATATTCAGGAACGAAAGAAGTCTGGGAAAAGGCTTTAAAAATATTTAAGAGAACAGCCCTGTGGCTCCAGCCCCCCGACGATTTTATCCGAATGGGCCTGGCTGAAGGAATTAAATATTTTGTGAAAAAAGCCTTTGAAGGCACTCCAACGGAGATTGAATTGCAACTGGAAAACCTCCCCGAAAAGCTTCCTCATCTCCTTGCTCTTTTCATTTTCCGCATTTTCCAGGGAGCCCTTCTCTATGCTTATCAATATGCTAAAGCCCACAAGATTGAAGTCGTTTCATCAAAAGAAGGAAAACTTCTTTCCCTGAGGTTATCCCACAGTGGCCTGCCTTTTGATGAAAAAGATCCCAAAATGCTTGGCGCCCTTATCCCTCTTTATGCCCGGGTCCATGCCCTGGGGGGAGAAATGAAAATAATCGGGAACACCCTTTCCTTCCACATCCCTTTCACCCCTTGAAAGGCTATACTGGAGGCCAGGGTGATAAAGGTCTTTCTGGTTGATGACCACCCCATCTACAGAGAAGGGCTAAAATACATCTTAGACCAGTGCGAAGATATAAAGGTAGTGGGGGAGGCTTCCGACGGGAAAGAGGCGATGGATTTGCTTAAAGAACTCTCTCCGGATGTGGCCATCGTAGATATAAATTTGCCTTACATTAATGGGCTTGAGCTTACCCGCCTCATCAAAATATATTACCCCAACATTGCAGTTATACTCATAACGGGCTTTGATGCTGAGTATCAGCTTTTCCATGCCATAAAGGCGGGGGCTGCAGCCTACCTGACAAAAGACATCAGCCCCGAGAAGTTAATAGAAGCCGTGAAAAAAGTATTTGATGGTTATTATCTTATCGGTGAAATGGTGCTGGAGGAGCCGGCAGTAGCTCGCTGGCTCCTGGGAGAATTTGAAAGGCTGGCAGCCGAATTAGGAGGAGAACCGGGTGAGCTGTTCAAGCCCTTATCCTCCCGCGAACTTCAAATCCTTCAGCTTATAGCCAGGGGCTATTCCAACAAGCAAATAGCCGTTACTCTGGGTATAAAAGAACAAACGGTGAAGAATCACCTTACCTCAATCCTCCGCAAACTGGCGGTAAACGACAGGACACAAGCAGTGCTTTACGCTCTCAGGAGAGGATGGATAAGATTAGAAGAAGTAGGGGGCAAAGATGGAAGAATTTTTCCAGTTTCTAAAAGAATGCGCTGAGGAATATCAGAAAGTGCTCCAAGAACTCAAGGAGAACGAGGATCTGCTGCGCCAGGCACAGTTAGAACTGGAAAAAGTTACCAGCCAGAGCGCTCAGACGGCCATCATGCTTCGTCAGATGGAATCAAACTTGGAGCGCTACTCGGTCAGAGAAGTCCACAAGGCCTATAAACAAGCCCAGGCTCTGCAAGTTCAACTCCTGACTTTAAGAGAAAGGATCGGGCAGATGGAAGCCCAGAACAAAGCCCTGGAACGCTACGCTCGTCACCTGCGCCGCCTTCTGGAGCTGGGGGAGAAAATAGAAGCTGGCCAGCCTTTGACAAAAGAGGCCTTCATCCCCGGCGAGCTGGTCCTCAAAATCATTGAAGCCCGGGAACAAGAGAAGCGGGAGTTAGCCCGCCAGATGCACGATGGCCCGGCTCAGGCCCTGACAAACCTGATCCTTCAGGCAGAAATATGCGAAAGGTTTTTCACACGCGATAAAGCAAAAGCTCAGGAAGAATTGGCTAACCTTAAGAAAACTGCCAGCGAAACCTTCCAGCAGATCCGCAATTTTATCTTTAACCTCCGCCCTATGATGCTGGATGACCTCGGCCTTATACCCACTCTAAGGCTTTACCTCCAGGAGTTTGAAAACAGGACCGGAATAAAAACCATATTCACTTTAACTGGGCAGGAAAAGAGACTTCCGCCTTATGTGGAAATAGTGCTCTTCAGGGCCCTTCAGGAGCTTCTGGATAACGTCTACAAACACTCAAGGGCTTCCCAGGTCCAGATAATGATAGATATAACAGGCAACAGGGTGGGGGCCATCGTGGAGGATAACGGTGTTGGCTTTGATGTAGAGGCTGTATTGCCCTCGGGGACAACAGGGATAAGCAGTGTGCGGGAAAATGTTATGGCTATTGGGGGTGAAATGAGGGTAGAAAGCACTGTAGGCAGAGGCACAAGGGTAACCCTTGATGTTCCCATCCCTGAAAAACAAAGTTGAGGAGGGGAAAATGGCTGCTTTTAAATATCACGTCAAGGACCTTTCCCTAGCACCGGATGGTAAAAGGAAGACAGAATGGGCCGCACAGGAGATGCCAGTTCTCAAGCTTATAAGGGAACAGTTTGCCAGGGAAAAGCCTCTTCAGGGAATACGTATTTCCGGTTGCCTGCATATAACCAGTGAGACCGCTAATCTGGCTTTAACTCTGAAAGCCGGTGGGGCAGATTTAGTCCTCTGTGCTTCCAATCCCCTTTCCACTCAGGACGAAGTGGCCGCTTACCTTGTGGAGGAAGGCATACCCGTCTTTGCCATAAAGGGTGAGGACCGGGAAACCTATTACCGCCATATTCACGCCGCCCTTGAACACCGCCCCCAAATAACTATTGACGACGGGGCTGACCTCGTGTCTACGCTCCACAAAGAGCGAACTGAGTTGCTGGATGGGGTAATCGGTGGGACGGAGGAAACCACCACCGGGGTCATAAGGCTGAGGGCAATGGCCAGGGAAGGGGCCTTGCGCTATCCCATCATTGCGGTGAACGATGCCTTGACCAAATACCTCTTTGATAACCGTTATGGCACAGGCCAATCTACTATTGATGGGATCTTAAGGGCCACAAACATCCTTTTAGCGGGTAAAACCTTTGTGGTAGCAGGGTATGGTTGGTGCAGTCGCGGCATAGCAATGCGAGCCAGAGGCATGGGGGCCAATGTGATTATAACAGAAGTTAACCCCCTGCGAGCTCTTGAAGCTCTTATGGATGGCTATAGGGTGATGCCAATGCGGGAGGCAGCCAGGATCGGCGATATATTTGTTACTGCCACCGGAGATATAAACGTTATAGACCGTGAGCACTTTATGGTGATGAAAGATGGGGCAATTTTGGCTAATGCTGGCCATTTCAATGTGGAGATAAACATTCCTGCTCTGGAAGAGATGGCCGTAAGTAAAGTGCGCATTCGCCCGAATGTAGACCAGTATATCCTGCCCGATGGCAGGCGGATAAACCTCCTGGCCGAAGGTAGGTTGGTAAACCTGGCTGCGGCGGAAGGCCATCCAAGCGCTGTTATGGATATGAGTTTCAGCAACCAGGCTCTGAGCATTGCTTACCTGGTTAAAAATGGCCACACTTTGGAGAAAAAGGTCTACCCTGTCCCCAGAGAAATTGACGAGGAAGTAGCCCGCTTGAAGCTTAAGTCCTTAGGGGTTGAAATTGATTCCCTTACACCTGAGCAGGAAAGGTACCTCAGTTCGTGGGAGGAAGGGACTTAAAGCCGCTTTGCCAGGGTTTTTATTTTTCTCTGCCCTTGTGGGCTTCAGGTTCCGCTAAGAGCATAGCAGCAATAATTAGGATACAGCCCAGTAGTTCTCTGGGGCCAAGGGTTTCACCGGCTATCAAAAAAGCAAAAAGGGCAGCAAAGACGGGCTCGGCGGAAAAGATAAGGGCGGCATGAGAAGGGGAAGTATATTTCTGAGCGAAGGTCTGGACACAAAAAGCTAGAGAAGTGGCCGGAATTCCAGTGAAAATAGCGGCCCATATCACTTTAGAAGTTGGAATTGGAACCGGCCTTTCAATGGATAAAGCCAGAGCTATGCTCATAAACATTACTATAAGAAGTTGGGCAAAGGTCAAGGGGAAAGGGTGCATACGGGGGGCAAATTTGCCCAAAGCTACAATTTGAGCCGCATAAGCCACTGCACAAGCCAGCACAAGAAGGTCGCCTGTGGAAGGAATAAAGCTGCCTTTGAGGGAGAGGAAAGCCAAACCAATAGTTGCTAAACCTGCTCCCACCCATACCCTCCTGGGCGGACTCTGCCCCAGAAATAAGGTTGAAAGGATCGGGACTATCACCACTGAAAGGCCTGTTATGAAACCGGCTTTGCTGGCCGTAGTAAACTTTAAGCCCAGGGTTTGAAAAGCATAACCGGCGAAAAGGAAAAGGCCGGTAAGGAAACCAGCTTTTAATTCACCCAGCTTTGCCGGGTTCCTGTTCCTCAGAAGCAGCGGCAAAAAGGAGAAAACAGCCAGCGCAAACCGCAGGGAAAGGAAAGAAAAAGCGGGATAACAGGAGACGGCGTCTTTCACTATGACAAAAGTAGCCCCCCATATGGCAGTTACTGCCAGGAGAGCTAAATCGGCGTAGAGTCTAATCCCCAAGAGCTTCTTTGACAGCCTCGTATAGTTCTCTGGCCCCCAGATCCTTAAGCCTATAGCAAGGCCCGCCTAAGGCATTGGCCAATTCCTGAGCAAGGCCGCGGTCAAAGGCCTGAAACTCCAAGTTTATAACAACCGAATGGACTCCATCCCGCCTGAGGGCTTCAGCAACTTTAAGAGCCTCTTTGTGAGGATGCATCGTCCCCATGGAAACGTTCGCCGCTCCATCCGTCAGCAGGACCAGAAGGGGACGTAGTTCAGGGTGCTTTAGCCTCTCCACCTTAAGGACTTTGCGGGCAAGGTATAGCCCGCTGGATAAAGGGGTCTTTCCCCCAACCGGTATATCCTTTAAGGCGCGCTGGGCCAGGTCTATACTGGTTGTGGGAGGAAGGACAAGCCTGGCTTCTTGCTTCTGGAAAACGATCAGGCCAACCATATCGCGACGCCTGTAGGCATCCTGGAGCAGGGACATAACTGCCCCTTTGGCTGCCTTCATCCTTTCAGAAGCGGCCATGGACCAGCTGGCATCTACCACAAAAAGGACGAGGTTTGAAGCCTTACGCACCCGAACCTTTTTCCTTAAGTCCGAAATGTCAAGGGTAACAGCGGTTTCCCCCTTAGGACGGGAGAGCTGATAAGGAGCAGCGTAACGGACAGTAGCGTCAAAGGCTATATCAGTGGTCGGGGTTTCAGCAGGGAGACTGCGGATGTATCGGCCCCGTTTGCGGGTGGTTATGGTATAACTGCGTTTGCCAGCTATCTTGCGAGTTATTCTATCCAGAGGGGTACTTAGGAGCTTGGGCTTAAAAGTTTCTCCCACAGGAACTGGGTTATCAGGAGGGAGAGCTTTCAGACCAAGGGGCTCTGTCTTATAGCCTTTAAGGATCTGACCTGCCGATTGCAAAGGGGCCTGGTTATTTTCCCCCTCTCCCTGCTCCTGGCTTTGTTCCGTTTTTTTAACCCCTTCACCTTCTTCGTTTCCACCGTTTCGGAGCAGGAGAAGTTCTTGAGAAAGTTCCTTAAGGGCAGCCCCAAGCTCTTCGGAGGTAATGCCACCTTCCTGGAAGGGGTGTTTGCGCAGACGATGGGGTAATGCCAGTTCTGCAGCCGTCAAGATATCTTCATCCGTAATTTGGAGGCGCCCCCGGAAAGCAGCATGGGCTATAGCTGTCTTCAGGATTACTATGTCAGCGCGGTGCCCATCCACCTGGAAAGAAGACGTAAGCCGAGCTATTGTGTAAAGGTCGGTTTCAGTGTAAGTGACTTTAGGAAGAAGTTCCCTTGCCCTGGCTATCTCCTGCGATAAACGCTTCTCTTTAGGTTCCCACTTTTTTCTGAACCCTTCTGGATCTTTCTCAAATTCCACCGCCCTTTTAACGATTTCCACTCGCTGCTCGGGATCCGTTATGCCCTTTATTTCCACGCAAAGGGCAAACCGGTCCAGAAGCTGAGGCCTTAGCTCCCCTTCCTCGGGATTCATAGTTCCCACCAGGATGAAGCGAGCGGGGTGGGAGAAGGATATACCTTCCCTCTCCACCACGTTAACCCCCATGGCAGCGGAGTCGAGGAGGAGGTCCACTACATGATCATCCAGAAGGTTAACCTCATCTACGTAGAGCAGGCCGCGGTTAGCCGCAGCCAGAACCCCTGGCTGGAAGCGGCGTTCACCCCGTTTTATAGCTGCTTCTATATCCAGAGTCCCCACGACCCTGTCTTCGGTAGCACTAACTGGTAAGTCCACAAAGCGGGTTTTCCGCCACGCAACAGGGAGCTTTTCCCCTCTTGCTACCCTTTCTTTGCAAAAGTCGCACATGTTTTCAAGGTTATCAGGATCACAATTGAAGGGGCAATCGGCCACTACTTTGATTTCAGGGAGCAAATAAGCCAAAGCCCTGGCGGCAGTAGATTTAGCTGTGCCCCTTTCTCCTCTTATTAAAACGCCGCCTATCTGCGGGTTTATGGCGTTGAGGATGAGGGCTAATTTCATCTTTTCCTGTCCAACAATAGCCGTGAAGGGGAAAATGACCGCCATTTTGTCTCCTCACAGTTTTTGCTTATTAGCAAGGGCTATGAAATCCTCCAGAGTCACAATTTTGACCAAATCGCTGTAGCGTAAGTACTTGTTTAATCCACCTTTTGTAAAAAATTCTCGTAAGCGCCACCCAGGGCCACCAAGCACTAAATAAGCCTTATGGAATTCCCCTCCAGAGGAAAGAATAGCTTCAGCCAAGCATATAACTTCAAAAGGCACTTTTTGCTCCGCAGTACCGGGAACCTGTTGCCATTTCAGGGAAACGAGGTATTTCTTCCCCGCTGAATCCTCCACTAAAACATCTACAAGGTGTTTACCTCCGCCTAAACGTTCGCCAATAGCTACTCGCTTTTTGTATTTATAACCTCCATGCTCCAATGCGGGCAAGATTAAGTCTTCCAGCACTTTCCCCGTAGAAGTGTTTCGTGGGTTCATGGCTGCTTCCTCTCGTAGAGCAATATATATTTATGCACAATTTTCAGGTCCGTTTCTTCAGGAGCAAGTGGAAGTTCCTCTGGCACCACGATTATGATTTCCTTTAAAGCCATTGACCTTTGAGAGCTCAGGTCTTCCCACAGCAACAAAGCAGCAGGGACAAGTTCCCCATCATGTTTCCTGAAATCTTTTGCTTCAACAGCCAGGTAAGAGAAATTAACCCGCTGGGCAAGCTCTTTTAAAGCTTTTCTGTAGCTCAAGAAGTTTCCCTCATCCCACTCCTCCAGCCCCCTGACCAATAACAAAGTCGCATTCCAGGATGAAGGATGAACTCCATCGCCACCCCATTGAACTTCAATAAAATCCCTCTCGGTCCCAGCGTATCTGCAGATTAAGTTCCGCTTGATTTCTTCTTTTAACAGCTTTGAAGGGAATATCCAGACGGTCGTTGTCTCTAGACCCTCTGTTTTTACATCCCGGATCTTTCCTGAAACTGCTTGATAAGGTAGGGATTTTTCCCAAACCGGAGCTGGTTCTTTGACGGAAAGCGAACCTTTTTTCTCAAAAACCGGGAGATATTCATGGGCTAAAAGGAGGAAATTGTAACGAGTGCTCCTTTCGTACCAAATCCCTGTCATTCTGCAGTTGTGCTGCCTTTTTATGATGAGTTCTTTCAGATTAAACCCTGCATTCAAGAATGTGCGGATCACCATAAAACCAACGGGCACAACACGCTTGGATTTGCGAGCATCGCCCACAAGGATGACACATTTTCCCCCTTCTTTCAGTACTCTCAGGCTTTCTTCCGCAACCCGCTGCATCTCATTGAGAAATTGGGGGAGCGGAAGAGCCGACAAATCCCCCGGGATGCCACTGGAATATTTTATAATTCCGGCGTAGGGCGGATGAGCGCAGATAAGATCCACACTCTCATCAGGGATGCTGGATAGATCCCGCGCGTCCCCAATTTCAACAATGGGTTCGTATATTCTCTCAGTGAAGAGAGAAGGTGGGGGAGAAAAATTCAGGTTCTGCAAGGTTAAGGCTATCGCCTGAGGGTTTATGTCCCGGGCGATGCAGCGACGGCCCAGCAGCTTTGCCTCTATAGCCGTTGTCCCACCACCAACAAAGTAATCCAGGACAAGGTCCCCAGGTCTGGAATACCTCAGAATGATGTTTCGTGGAATGTATGGGGACCAGTTCCCGCGATAGCGGCCATCGTGGGTAGCCCAATCTCCTCGCTGCTTGAAGCTCCAGACCGTGGTGGTCTCCAGGTGAAAGTTAGAAGGGTGCCACCGCTTTATTCGCTTTGGGGGACGAAGGATGCTCAGGTTTACCCCATGGAATTGGGTAATAATTTGCTGAAGGGTTCCTAAAGAGATTCCATAACGGCGACCAATTTCAACGTCAGGCACACCGCGCTCTTTCTCAAGAAGGATCGCGCGCCGAAATCCCTCCTCGCCATGCAAATTTAAAATATGCTGGCGCAAATTTCCTTCTATTGTCAATTCGTCACACAAAGGGCACTTCAGGTCACTCATTTTAACACCCTTCACTCACCCCCCTCTACTTCAAAGGCTTCGGCGGGGGCGGAAGCCAGACTCAGTTCACCCTTGCGTTCAAAGGTCAATTCCCCTTTCCCCTCATCAAGGTCCACCAAAATTATGTCACCAAACTTGAATTCACCCTTAAGGAGTCGCTTCGCCAGAGGGTTCTCCACATATTTCTGTATGGCCCGGCGAAGAGGTCTGGCGCCAAAGTTCGGGTCGTAGCCTTTATCAGCAAGCCATTCCCGCGCCTTTTCTGTAAGCTCCAGCTCAAGCCCCTGTTCCTTCAGTCTCTGATTAATTTCCTTAAGCTGAAGGTTCACGATTTGCTTGACTTGCTCTTTGGTAAGGGCGTGGAAAACGATGATTTCATCAATACGGTTGAGGAATTCGGGCCTGAAGGTGGCCTTGAGGTGCGCCTCTATTTCCCGCCGCAGCTCTTTCTCCTCAGGGGTAAGGTCCTCCGAGCGGAGGAAACCCAAAGTTCCACTGCGGTAAGCATGTCTCGTGCCGATGTTAGAGGTCATAATGATGACTGTGTTGCGGAAATCCACAGTCCGACCATGCCCATCGGTCAGGCGGCCTTCATCCAGGACCTGGAGCAGGGTGTTCCAGACATCAGGGTGGGCTTTCTCTACTTCGTCAAAAAGCACAACTCTGTAAGGGCGACGGCGAACGGCTTCCGTAAGCTGTCCTCCCTCTTCATAGCCCACGTAGCCAGGAGGAGCACCGATTAAGCGTGATACGGTGTGGCGTTCCTGATATTCGCTCATATCAATCCGGACGAGAGCATCTTCATCGTCAAATAGGAACCAGGCGAGGGCTTTGGCCAATTCGGTCTTGCCAACCCCTGACGGGCCTAAGAATATGAAGGTAGCTATAGGGCGGCGCGGGTCTTTGAGGCCTGAGCGGGCCCTCCTTATGGCATCGGCAACGGCAGATATAGCTTCCTCCTGACCTACTATGCGCTGATGGAGGTATTCCTCCATCCGGAGGAGTTTCTGGGCTTCGCTTTCCATAAGGTTGTACACAGGGATCCCGGTCCAACCGGATACGACTTCCGCTATGTCTTCCTGGTCCACGATTTCATCTATCCTGGCTTCTTTCCTCCACTCCTCGTGCCGGCGTCTGAAGTCCTCCTCAAGGCGCATCCTCTCGGTTTTAAGTCGGGCGTGGCGCTCAAAGTTTCCGGAGGAAAAAGCTTCTTCCTCCTGAGCTTTCAGTTCTTTTATCCTTTTCTGGAGTTCTTTAAGGGCAGGGGGAAGGTTAAAGGAAGAGATCCTCACCTTAGCAGCAGCTTCATCTATAAGGTCAACGGCTTTATCGGGCAGGCAGCGGTCAGTTACATAGCGGTGGGAAAGCCTTACAGCGGCTTCCAGGGCCTGGTCAGTGATGACAACTCCATGGTGTTCTTCATAACGGGGGCGGAGGCCTTTCAGCATTTCAATGGCCTCTTCAATGGATGGCTCCTCCACGTAAATAGGGGCGAAACGACGTTCCAGAGCTGGATCCTTTTCAATAAACTTGCGGTAATCATCCGGCGTAGTGGTTCCGATGCACCGGAGTTCGCCCCGGGCCAAAGCTGGCTTGAGAATTGTAGCTGCATCCATAGCTCCGAGGGCTCCTCCAGTGCCAACGATGGTGTGGATTTCGTCTATAAAGAGGATGATCTTCCCTTTGGAGCTGGTGATCTCGTTTATGGCGGCTTTCAGGCGCTCCTCAAACTCTCCCCGGAGCTTCGTCCCGGCAATCATGGCTCCCAGGTCCAGGGAGAGGATCCTGGTCCCCTGGAGGATTTCGGGGACTTCCCCCGCTGCTATCTTCTGGGCAAGGCCTTCCACGATGGCGGTTTTGCCCACGCCCGCTTTCCCTATTAAAACGGGGTTGTTCTTTATGCGCCGGCACAGGACCTGCATCACCCGCATTATTTCGGCCTCGCGGCCTATGACCGGGTCAAGTTTGCCCTCCAGGGCCATCTGGACAAGGTCCTGACTAAAACGTTCCAGGATTTTGTATCGGCTTTCCATATCCGGATCCAACACCCTCTGACCTTTACGCAGTTCTTTTATAGCTTCGTATATATCAGCTTTGGTAATGTGATAGCGGGCCAGAAGTCTGGCGGCATGGGAGCCTGTTTCACTGGCGATCGCCAAGAATATATGCTCAGTGGAGACGTACTGATCTCCCATCCGCCGGGCTTCTTCTTTAGCTAAATCCATTACCCTCTTGAGGCGGGGGGTCATGTAAAATTGGGCGAAGGAGAAGGGGGCATAGAAAGACGGAGCTTGAGGTAAAGCCCTGAGGATTTTCTCCAGGTCGCTTCTCATCTCGGCAGGGTCAACCCCCATTGATTCCAGGAGCATGGGGACAGCCCCATCCGTTTGCTCCAGCAAAGCCAAAAGCATATGTTCGGTATCGGCCATAGAATGGCCGAAGCGTTGAATTATTTCATGGGTGCGCATTGCTGCTTCCTGCGCTTTCTCCGTAAACTGGTCAAGTTGATACATGCTCTCCTGTACCTCCTAATTTCAGTATCTCAAAATAGAAGCGATGCCGCCTGCTGAGGCAAGTTCACGGTTGCCGGTAATGGTTATGATTTTACTTCCCTTCCTGAGGGTTTCAGCTACGGCATCGTTCAGAATATCAGGCCTTTCCTGAAGGGTGGATGAACATATCGGGCACAGTCCTATGGGCTGAGAAGTCATGTATCCGCAATTGGAGCACTTTTTTCCGGGCAACTTGAGCTCAGGGTCCAGGAGGAGGATGTTAATCCTCCCTTCCCTCACGGCATTGATGGTGTCATCAATGCCTGAAGTGGCTCTACGGCCCTTAGCCGCTTCAGTTAAAGCCTGGCGGACAAGCTCTTCATTCCGCTTGCGCTCAAAATCTTCTATAAGACCCAGAAGCTCTTCCTTAAGCTCCGTTGCTGAAGCCATTATATCCGCGGTAAAGGTCAAAGCAATGCTTTCCTGAACAGGGCGTGGGAGGAATTCCAAGAAAGTTTTAATGTTTTCCTCTGTTCCTCCCAGGATCACATAATCAAACTTTTCCTTTTCCCAAAGGCGTGTAAAAGCCTCAGCCGCATTCTTTAACTGTTGGGCAGCATGTTCATCTATGTGGCGCTGATAGCGGGCCTGAGCCCAACCTCCCTGCTTGTGGCGGCCGGGAATAGTCCCACTTATCCCACCGAATTCTTCCAGTTCCTCCGCATTGAAGCTGAAAAAGCGAGCCTGTTCCCGGCTCACCAGGGCTATGCCGTATCGCTCGTGCTGGAATAAAAGGTGAACCAGCGGACGGATGTAGGGTTCTGGAAGCACATGGATTTCATCGGCAAAAGGCCTTGGGGAGGGGTAAGGGAGCCAGAAACCATCTTCAGCATTGGAAAAGACTGCTATCCCCCTGGCCTGCCAGTCATATTCAAGGGTAAAGAAGTTTTCAATTTTCTCCAGGTCATCAGGGTTCGCCCTATCAGAGACTTCCTTGAGAAAGCCCTTAAGGACCAGAAGCACCTCCTCCTTGAGGCGTCTGGTCATATCAGTATTAAGGTAAAGGCTAACCATTGGGTTTCCGGTAGGTGAATAGTTGAGCAATGGTTCCAGCATAGTTATCTCCTCCCAGCCCTCAATTTAGCCAGCTCTCGGAAGAGTTCCCTCTCCTTTGGAGTTAAGTTTTTGGGGAGCTGAACCTTCACCTTTACGAAAAGGTCGCCTTTGACCGAAGGGTTATTGACGTTGGGCATACCTTGCCCCCTCAATCTGAATACCTGCCCGGCCTGGGTTTCAGGTGGTATCTTTAGAAGGACTTTGCCTGATAAGGTTGGAACTTCCACCTCACCCCCCAGGACGGCAGTGTAAAGGTCCACCGGTATTTCGCAATACAGGTCATCATCCTCGCGGCGGAAGATGGGATGAGGTTGTATGTTAACTTTGAGGTAAACGTCTTGGTAACCGCGGCCGTATACATATCCTCCGAGGCCGGCCAGGCGTATGCGGGATCCATCTTTGACCCCTGGCGGTATCTTGACTTCAACCCGGCGTCCGTCTATTTCCAGTATCCTGGTGGTTCCGGTGAAAGCTTCTTCAAGGGTTATAGTCACTGTTGCTTCTGCCTCGCGAGTTGCAGTTCGGGTTTGGAAACGTTCGCCGAGGTCAAAATCTCCAAAAAAGGTTTTGAAGAAATCTCCCAGCAAATCCTCAAGGGTTTTAAATTCCACCCGGAAAGTTCCCCCAGGCCAGCCATGGCCATACCACCGGCTCCAGTCGTAGGATTCAGGTGAGCCTCCCATCCTTTGCCACTGCCACCAGCTTTCCCGCATAGCATCGTATTTACGGCGCTTTTCAGGGTCAGACAGGACCTCGTAGGCCTCATTTATCTCTTTGAATTTGGCCTCGGCTTCTTTATTGCCCGGGTTCATATCCGGGTGGTATTGCCTGGCCAGGCGCCTGTAGGCCTTCTTTATCTCTTCCAAAGAAGCGTTTTTGTCCACGCCGAGGATTTTGTAGTAATCCTTGAACTCCATAAACTTTCCCCCCAAATTCCATTATAGCACCGAGCTATTTACCCTGTCAATGGACCCTCCCATCACTTAGAATGTTACCAAGGGCTGCTGGTTCATTCGGGCCAACCATCAGGAAAATAAAACCAACCTTGCTTCACGCCCCTTTCCCGTTCCCCCTTAAACCGGCGCGGCCACAGGAATATGCCCGCCCTTTGTTCCACCCACATCCTTCTAAATACCGCTTGCTTCGCTACGCTCGTAATGACCGACACCTTACAGCCTTTCTGACCAGTCATGCCGTTGCCAGAAAGAATTCTTGCTCTATAGCGGCCCGACGGCACCGGGCTTAGGCGTTACGACCAAGAGGATAAGAAACTAAAGCCGGTGATTAAGCCGCTTGACTTCTGCACTCGGGATGTTACCGAACTTTTGACTGAAAAACAGCGTATAATTTTTTGGAACGTGACCCAAGGGGGGATGCTTTGGAACTGATACGCCGTTGCCAAGCAGGGGATGAGCAGGCCTTCGCCGATCTCTTTCATCAGTACAAAAACCTGGTTTACAAGATCGCTTACTTGATGCTGGACGACGCTGACGAAGCCGAAGATGTACTCCAGGAAGTCTTTTTCCAGGTATATAAGTCGCTACCTACTTTTGAGCCTGCAAAAGGGGCTTTCACAACTTGGCTGTATCGTGTTACAGTGAATGAGTGTATAAATCGGCGGCGCAAGCATCGCCTTCTCACCATCAATTTAGAAAAGGTTTCTCCATTAGCGCTGGCTGACCATCCGTCATTCCCGGATCAGTTAGAAGATGAGGAAGCAATCCGGCAAGCGCTGAGCCGGCTAAGTGAAAAATTGCGAGCGGTTGTGATCTTACGTTATTATTCGGGCCTATCTTATGCCGAGATTGCCCAGATCCTTAATATCCCCGTAGGCACAGTCAAATCACGGCTTGATCTAGCGCTTAAAACCCTGCGCAAGGAACTGGAGGCAGCCCAATGCGCTTTTCCCTTAAAGGAGGTGGCAAAATGAAATGTAAGGAGGTGAACAAACTGCTCGTCGCCTATTTGGATAATGAAGTAACCCCTTCTGAACGGGCATTGATACAGGCCCACTTGGCCTGGTGTGATACTTGTCAACAGGAATTGGCCGCCCTATCGGCGCTGCGGAGCCGCATTGGTCAGTTCCTGCAACTAAGGGCGGCCCACGCCGCTCCCTCGCCCCAGGCCTGGAGCCACCTGCAGGCAAGGCTGGTAAGAGCGACTTACCCAACGCGGTTCCAGCATTTGATGCGAACTATTCAAGGGTTTGGGCAAGCTTTCCGTCCAGTGGTGAGGATGAAACAAAAGTTCATCCTGGCCGTTATTGCCGCACTGCTCATTGTCACCGGAACCATGGTTTCCACCCTTCCCATCAGGGCTAAAGTGGCGGAGGCGCTCGCCTGCTGGTTCCAACCCGACTTCTTCAGGGGCAGATTTAAAATCATCATGCCATCTTCTTATATTGATTTCACCCCTCTACGGCCAACCTATTTGCCGGCCTCCCTCATCTACTCTTATGAGGAGAGCATCCGGGGCAACTTTAGGCAGGTATATGCCGGGAAAACCTGGTTCGTTGAGATCGTTCAGAGCCGTGCCACTGCCGACAGGTCCCTGCCTTCGGGTCAGAGGGTGAGCATTGGTAACCAGGTAGGTGTGTTAAATACAGGGCTGCAGGGCAAGCTTAAGATTACCACTCGCTTTAAGTTCGGAGTAAAAGAGTATACCTTTACGGATGGTAAATTGCTAACCTGGTACGCCGACGAACTCAAGATTGAGATGCTCTCGGATCTTCCTTTGGAGGAAATCCTGAGGATTGCCCAGTCTATGGTGCCAGGAGAGGTGCGATGAACAGAAAGGTGGAGATATTACTATTGATGCTTCAGGGTGCTGTGATCCTGTTATTAGTGGCGAATCTCGCTTTGTTTATACGGATGAACCAGTTACAGAGCCGTGTCATTCAGGCCCTGGAACCTTTCCAAAGGCCAATGGGCCTGGAATTAGGAACCCAGGCTCCCCTGTTTACCCTATCTGACATAGAAGGTCGGTCCGTTTCGCTCCGGGACTTCTCAGGAAGGCAGGTTCTCCTTGCCTTTACTTCTACTATGTGCCCCGCCTGCGAGCAGGTTTACCCTTCTCTGAAGGACTTTCAAGAGATACATCCGGATATAGCCGTACTGATGATCTCGCGTGGCTCCCAGGAAGATAATTGGGCCCTGGCTCATAAAGAGGGGCTGACCTTCCCTGTCCTGAACGCCTCAGAGGAGGTGATAAGGGCATATAAGGTGCCAGCCTTCCCTTTCTTTTACTTAGTAGACAAGCAAGGAATCATTGCCAGCCGAGGCATTGTTCTCTCCCTGGAGCAATTAGAAAATCTGGTCAAAGTAGGCCAGAGATATTAAGCCCTGCAAAATCAGATGGAAAGGAGGTGATTCAAATGGTCAGACATGCTGGATCGTCCAGAAGAACTCTGGTGGTCACCACCATAATGCTAATAGCTGCATTGCTGGTAGCGAGCATCTCTGTGCAGGCGGTATTGGCCCAGGACCCCTTTCAGGGCCGATTTAGAATAGAACCATTCCTGCCACCCAATTCGCCGGATGCTACCCCGCAACCTGCATCCCTGGAGTACCTCTCAGAGCGTTGCAGGTTAGAGGTGTTTTTGCCCCCTGTGGCTCTCCCACAACCAGATACTTACTGCTGGGACTATCGGGCCCTGGGTTTCTGTGATTGCCAGACACTTCAATATTGGGAGTACTGGTGTCACCGCTGTTGCAATGAACCCGATTACTGCCCGACGGGGTGCTGCGACACTTACTGCTGGTGGGTGGAAGCCGGTACATGCTCCTGTAAATAGAGTCCATCTGTCCGCCCGCTATAAATGCCCATCTCCTCCCTTTTCTCCCGGCGGCCGCCCCTCCTATCCACATCTTGATTGCTTCAGTGGTAAAACAGTGGATGTCGTTGGGCCACTTTTCCGGGCAGGGTGAGGTCTCCGGCGAGGACTTTGCGAATAAGGAGGCCGTCATGGGCAACGCAGCAGCCCCTTCTCTTAATTTCTGTATTTACGGAGCAGGTAAAAACCAACAGCGTAGAGCATTCCTGCCAAGGGGATGGCAAAGATGAAACCTAAAAAACCCATGGCTTTCACCCCGATCAGGATGCTTAGGATTACCAAGAAGGCAGGCATTCCTGTAGCTTCGCTTATTATCTTGGGCAAAAGGATGCGGACCAAAATTTGCTGGTAAACCACCAGAGGCAGAAGGACCCAGAGGGTAACCTCAGGGCGCTGAAACAAAGCCAGCAAGGCCGGAAGAAACATTGCTATTGGGTCACCAATGTAAGGGACAAGAGTTATAAGCCCACAGAAAAGGCCAACTGGCAAGGCAAAACTTAACCCGGCCGCTTCCATCACAAGGATTACTCCAAGGCTGTAGAGGATAGCCACAATTCCTTCCCCTCGCACATATGCTCCAAAAGTCTTCTGAAATGCATCGGAGATAAAGCTCAATTCATCGTGAAGAGAAGGTGGGACCAGCTCACGGATCAAACTGGCTATCTTTTTTTGTTCCAGCATAAGGTAAAAGCTCAAGATAAAAACAATGAAGGCCTGGGCCACGAAGGTCGCCAGTTTGCCGGCAGCCTCTACCGCCCAGCTTATGAGCAAAGACCCAAAATTTTGTGCCCATTTAACAAGCTCTGGTGAGCGAGCCAGGGTGTAAAGGTCCAGGTCAATGTTAAATTGCTCCAGAAATTTCTGCAGGGAAACCGCCAACATCGGAGCCTGGTTCAAAAACTCGGGGAACTTCGCAGCCAGCTGGATTGATTGCTGAATTGTGGAGGGCAATAGAAGGGTGCCTCCGGCCAGCACAAGGCTAATGAGGACAAGGTAGACAATCACAACTGCGGCCGCGTAAGGGATTTTTAAGGAAAAGGTTCCGGAAGAAGGAGAAGCATGAAGCAGGCGTGGCCTCCTTATAGTCCAAGAAACCGAGGCTAAGGCGTTGACGATGGGGTCCAGAATGAAGGTTATCATCCACGAAAGGGCCAGCATTACCAGGATGTCTTTCAGCCATTTCAGGATAAACCAGAGTTTTTCCAGGAGGTAAATGGCGGCAATTATAGAGAGTAAAACTATGAACAGCTTGAAGACTTTATCCTGCATGTTAGTCCTCACTTACTTGATTTTCCCCACCCTCGTGGGCTCAGGGTTTGCCGTGGTTTTGGGTCCCACTCGTAGGCCG